>DATMZL010000153.1:0-11967 GCA_035607075.1 Polyangia bacterium | reverse complement strand
CTGGGGCCGGATCCGCTGAACGACGGCATCGACGTCGACCGATTGAGGGACCGGCTGGCGCGGACGCGGCTTCCGATCAAGGTCGCGATCTTGGATCAGACGCTGTTGCCTGGGATCGGAAACATCCAGGCGAGCGAGGGCCTGTTTCGCGCCGGCATCGATCCGCGGCGCGCGTCGCGGTCGTTGTCGCGCACCGAGTTGGCGCGGCTCGCGCGCGGGCTGCTCGACAGCATTCGCTACACGCTGAAGACCTTCAAGGAGAGCGGCGCCGACGGCGCGGACGCCGACGTCGAATATGTCGAGGAGCGCCGGATCGAGAACCCGTTCCTCGTCTACGGCCGCGCCGGCGAGCGCTGTCCACGACGCGTGCGGAACAAGAAGGGTGGCGACGGCGGCACGATCGTGCGGATCGTCCAGGCGCAGCGCGCGACCTTCTACTGCCCGCGCTGCCAGCGTTGATTCGCGGCCGATGCATGTCGACGGAGATCTTCGCCTCGCCCCCGAAAGGGGGAGAGGCCGACGAGCCGAAGGCTCGGCGGGTGGGGGGCCCGAAGACGGCCCTCACCCTTCCCCCTTACCCTCTCCCCGCTTCGCGGGGCGAGGGCAACCGGCTTCAGCGGAACGGGTGGCGATCAGTATCCGCGTGTCAGGTAGTCGTCCGAGAATTTCGGGTGGCGCGACAGCTCTTTTCCAGTCGCGAGATCGATCTCGACAGCGAACCACCCACCGGGTGGATCCATCTCTGCGTTGACCCACAGCCGATCACCATCGATGCGGTTGAACGTGATGCCGTCGGCGGCGACATCCTTCGCGTGCCACCGGAGATCGAGCGACGGGCGATACGCGTGGATGTCTTCGCATCCGAGCACGAACAGGATCTCCTCGCCCGAGCTGTCGCGATCGAGCACCAGGTACCCGAAATACCCGTCCAGCTGTAACTGCAGCCGGGTGTCCGCAGTTTCGAGGTCGAGGCAGTACACCTCCTGGCTGCCGCCGATGACAGCGACGCCGGCGGCGGGCCACACCAGCTCCGCGTAAAACGGCAGGGTGGCCCATCTCCACTCGATCGTGACGCCCCAGCGCGGCGCATCGCCGTCGAACAGGACGTACGTGTCATCCGCCCCCCGCCCGATCTGCCGGACGCGCACGACCCCGCCGAGCTCCGCCCCGCGAACGATGCTTAACGCCATGGAGACCTCACCCTCCGAGCAGGAGGCGGCGCGGCGAAAATGGGCGGCGCGCCGGGCCGGAGCTGAAGAGGCGGGCGGCGCCCCAGCCGGAGATCAGGTCGCCTTCCAGTCCGAGGCCGGGCAGGTTCTCTCCCCCGACCAGGTAGAGGTTCTTGACCGCCGTGGCGTGCGGCAGCCCGACGATGTCGAGCGATCGCGGTGACGGCGGGCTGACGAGCGCCGGGGGCGGCACGCTGGGCAGCGACGCGGGCGGCGTGGTCTCGGGGACGGGCGTGTTGCGGTGCTCGGCCGGCAGCCCGTCGTACGGGGACGACAGCAGGATCAGGTGCCGTGCGAAGTCGGGCAGAAGCCGCCGCACGACGTGCGTGATTCGCCCCCGCAGCGCGCGCAGGTAGCTGGGACCCGCTTCGACGAGGTGCGCCGGCACGCTGCACTCGATCCACACCGGAATCTGTCGGGGATCGCGCGTCGACGGTGGTCCGGTGGTGATGGCGACGGCGTTGTCCTCGGTCAGCGCGCGCGACGGATCGCCGATCGCCAGGACGCGTGGGGGCAGGTCGGCGCCCAGCGCCTCTCGCTCGACGAGCGCCGCGATTCCGTAGCGGTATCCGGTCACGCGCGGAACGACCGGGCGCTTCTGCGGCGGGACCGCGTCGGGCGCCAGCGCCGCGGCCAGCCCCGCGACCGATCCCGCCCACAGCAGGTGATGGCAGCCGATGGTCTCGTCGCGCGGGCGCACGCGGATGCCCGCCACGCGGCCGCGCCGGACGACGATCTCGACCGGCGTCACGCGCTCGCGTCGATCGGCGCCGAACAGCTCGAGCCGCGCGAACAGCAAAGCTTGCAACGCGGCCAGACCGCCCTCGAGACAGTGCTCGCCCCGGCGCGCGACGTCGAACGCGCGCGCCTCGCAGATCGGGCCGACGTCGTGCGCGACGTGGGCCGCGCCGTGAACCGCCGGCGACGCGGCCATCACGCGGAACGGATGCTCCAGCGGCAGCGGCGCGAACAGATCGGTGGTGGGGCGCGGCAGCAGTGAACGGAGACGGCCGACCTCGCGCCGCTCCCAGAAGCCGCTGGGCGGCAGCGTGATCGCGCTGGCGAAGATCGGATCGAGCAGGCGCGCCGCCTCGCGCAGCCGCTCCATCACGGTCGCCACCGAGCCGCCCGCGGCGCCGAACGCGCGCGCGAGCTCCCGTTCCTGCGCGGCCGGATCGCGCACGACGTCCAGGCGTTGTCCGGGCAGCAGCAGCCGGAACGCGGGATCGGCCGTCGCGGTCTTGCGCTTCACGTGCGCCGTGACGTCGAGCTCCTTCAGCACGCGCGCGGTCGGCGCCTCGTCGAGCGGCGGTAACAACGCCGGTGCCGCCGACAGCGTCACGCCGCCGGCGTCGAACGCCGCCGCCGCGGGCTCGTGGCCCAGAACCATCACGCGATAGCCGCGGCGCGCGAGCAACGCGCCCGCGATCAGACCGCTGAGCTCGCCGCCGCAGACGACGACGTCATAGAAATTCGTGTCCATCGGACACTCTGTTCAGAGACTGCGGAGGTTTTCGCCCGAGGGGCCGCTGCCGAGGATCCGGACCTTGCGATCCTCGATCACGACCCGGCGCTCCGCGATGGCGCGGACGACCGCGGGCAGCAACCGGTGCTCCTCGGCGAGGATGCGCGCGCGCAGCGACTCCGCGTCGTCGTCCTCGTGCACGAGCACCGCCGCCTGCGCGATGATCGGCCCCGTGTCGACGCCCTGGTCGACGTAGTGAACGGTGCAACCGGTGACCTTCACGCCGGCCTCGAACGCCTGGCGCTGCGCGCGCACGCCCGCGAACGACGGCAGCAGGGCGGGGTGGATGTTGATGATCCGGCCCGGGAACGCGCCCAGCATCTCTTCGCCGAGCACGCGCATGAACCCCGCCAGCACGACCAGATCGGTCTGCTGCGCGCGCAACCCGTTCATCAGCGCGCGATCGAAGCCGGCGCGCGCCGAGTAATCACGGTGATCGACGACGAAGGTCGGCAGCCCGGCCGCGCGCGCGCGCGCCAGGGCCGCGCAGTCGGCGACGTTCGAGCCGACGACGGCGATCCGCGCCGGGCCCAGCTCGCCGCGGCGGGCGCGATCGATCAGCGCCTGCAGGTTGGTGCCGCTGCCCGACACCAGAACACCGACGTTCACGCCGACACCTCGCCCGTGAATTCGACGGGCGCGTCGGGCGCGTCCGCGGCGACGACCTCGCCGATCGAGAACACCTGCTCGTCGGCCCGCTGCAGCAGCGTCGTCGCATCGGCGAAGCGATCGGCGGGTACGCAGATCACCATGCCGATGCCCATGTTGAAGGTCCGCAGCATCTCGCCGGCTTCGACGTCTCCGCCGCGCGCCAGCAGACCGAAGATCGGCGGCACCTGCCAGGAGCCGAGGTTGATGCGCAGCTTCAGGCGCGCGTCGGCCGGCAGCATGCGCGTCGGGTTGTCGACGAGGCCGCCGCCCGTGATGTGGGCAGCCCCGCGCAGCAGATCCGCGTCGTGCAGCGCGCGCAGCGCGCGAACGTAGATTCGCGTCGGGCGCAGCAGCGCCGCCGCCAGCGGTTCATCAAGCCCGGGCGGCGCCGCGTCCAGCGACAGGCCCATGTGATCGAGGAACACGCGGCGCACCAGCGAGTACCCGTTCGAGTGGAAGCCGGACGACGCGAGACCCAGCAGGCGATCCCCGGCGCGGATCGCGCGGCCGTCGACCTTGCGGCTCTTCTCGACGACGCCGACGGAGAACCCGGCCAGATCGTACTCGCCGTCGGCGTAAAAGCCGGGCAGCTCGGCGGTCTCACCGCCGATCAGCGCGCAGCCCGCCGCCTGGCAGCCGTCGGCGATCCCGGCGATCACGCGCTCGGCGACGCCCACGTCCAGCTTCCCCGAGGCGAAGTAGTCCAGGAACAGCAGCGGCTCGGCGCCGCACACGATCATGTCGTTGACGTTCATCGCGACCAGGTCGATGCCGACCGTGTCGTGGCGGCCGGTCAAGAACGCCAGCTTCAGCTTCGTCCCGACGCCGTCGGTGCACGACACCAGCAGCGGCTCCTTGTAGCGCGACGGCAGCGCGCACAGGCCCGCGAAGCCGCCCAGATCGGTCATGACTTCTGGACGCAGCGTTCGCCGGACGTGCGGCTTGATGCGCTCGACAAGCGTGTCGCCGGCGTCGATGTCGACCCCGGCCCCGCGATAGGTCAGTCCCGATCCGCGCGGTCGCATCGTGGTCAGCGCGGTTCCTCTTCGGCCTTGGCCGCGCTGCGGCGGCCGGTGCCGGCGTTGCTGATCGGCGGCGAGCCGAACAGCTCCACGAATCGCTCCAGCAGGCGATCGAGCTCGCGCCGCGGCTCAGGCGTGGGCGCGAACCGGATCCAGCGGGCGCCGGCCGAGACGGCACGGTCCAGGTCGCGCGCGCCGCGCCCCGCCACGAACCCGCGCAACGTCTCGTCGGCGCTGGTGCAGGCGTACAGCACCATCGCGCTGCGCCCGGACCGGTAGTCCATCGCCCCTTCGGCGCGCGTCTGCAGGACGCCGGGTTCCTCGAGGGCGGTCGTGCCCGCCTCGGAGATCGGGTGCCATTTCCCAAAATGCACGCCGTTTTTTTACCATGCCTGGATCGACAAGCGTCCGGGAATCCGGTGGTATTCTCCGCCGGCGGAAGCGGCATGGCCTGGTACAAGCGGGAAGACAGCGACGACGTGTTCTCCGAGGAGAAGCGCAGCGTTCCGGCGGGCGTTTTCACCAAATGCCCGGGGTGCCGGGCCCAGCTGGTCACGGCTGACCTGGAGAAGAACGATCTCGTTTGCCCGCAGTGCGAGCACCACTTCCCGGTGACGGCGGTTCGCCGCCTGGACATGGTGCTCGATCCCGGCACGTTCGCCGAGGCCGACGCGTCGATCGAAAGCGTCGATCCGCTCGGGTTCAAGGATTCGAAGCGCTACGCCGACCGGCTGCGCTCTGCGCGCCGGAACGCCGGCGGCGCCGACGCCGTTCTGGTCGGGGCGGGCAAGATCGAGGAGCAGCCGGTCGAGGTGGGCGTCTTCGTGTTCGAGTTCATGGGCGGGTCGATGGGCTCCGTCGTCGGCGAGAAGGTGACGCGCGTGTTCGAGCGCGCGCTAGAGCGGCAAGTTCCGGCGATCGTCTTCTCCGCGTCGGGCGGGGCGCGCATGCAGGAAGGCGTGCTGTCGCTGATGCAGATGGCGAAGACGTCGGCGGCGCTCGGGCGCCTGCGCGAGGCGGGGTTGCCGTACTTCTCGGTGCTGCTGCACCCGACGACCGGCGGCGTCGCCGCCAGCTTCGCGATGCTGGGCGACGTGATCCTCGCCGAGCCGAAGGCGCTGATCGGGTTCGCGGGCGCGCGCGTGATCCAGAACACCATTCGCCAGCGCCTGCCGCCGGGATTTCAGCGCGCCGAGTTCCTGCTCGAGCACGGCTTCCTGGACAAGATCGTCCACCGCCGCGAGCTGCGCGGCACGCTCGCGCGCCTCGTGCGCATGCTCGGGCCGCGCGCCCATTGAGATGGGAACCCTCGAAGGGTTCCCAAACCCTGCGGCTCCTCACGCGCACCTGATGGCTGGCGCCGGCGGTTACGCCGAGCTGCTCGGGCGGCTGGCGGGCGTGCGCACGCTGGGCGTCGACCTCGGTCTGGAGCGCATGCGCCTCGCGCTCGCGCGCCTCGGGGATCCGCAGGCGCGCTTCGCCGCGGTGCAGATCGCCGGCACCAACGGCAAGGGATCGACCGCGGCGATGACCGAGGCGGTGCTGCGCGAGGCCGGCCTGCGCACCGGCCTCTATTCGTCGCCGCACCTGGCGCGGTTCACGGAACGCATCCGCGTCGACGGGCAGGAAGCGAACGGCGATCGGCTGGCGGCGCTGGACCGGCTGGTGGCCGCGACCGAGGTGCCGCTGACGTACTTCGAGGTCGCGACGGCGCTGGCGTTCCTGGCGATGGCCGAGGCCGGCGTCGAGATCGCGGTGCTGGAGACCGGGCTGGGCGGGCGGCTCGACGCCGTGACGACGTGCGTGCCCTGCGCCACCGCCATCACGTCCATCGGCCTAGACCACACCGAGTATCTCGGCGACACGCTGGCGGCGATCGCGCGCGAGAAGGCCGGCATCCTGAAGGCGGGCGTCTCGTGCTTCCTGGGCCGGCTGCCGCGCGAGGCCGACGACGAGATCGCGCGCGTCGCGGAGAGCGCCGGCGCGCTCTTATTCCGCTACGGCCAGGATTTCGGTCCGACCCCGTTCTCGCCCGCGCTGGCGGGCGCCCACCAGAAGGAGAACGCCGCCCTCGCCGCGCAGCTCGCGCGCGCGGCCGGCCGTCACCTGGGCCGGACGATCGACGACCGCACGATGGAGCGCGGCCTCGCCGGTGTGCGGTGGCCGGGACGCTGCGAGCGCGTGGGCGACGACCTGCTGTTCGACGCCGCCCATAACGCGGACGGCGCGCGGGCGCTGGCCGCCGCGCTGCCCGCGCTGGCAGCCGATCGCCGTGTCGTGCTGGTAGTCTCGATCGTCGGCGACAAGGACGCGGCGGCGATGTTCGCTGCACTGGCGCCGGCGGCCGCTGCGATCGTGACCACGCGTTCGGACAACCCGCGGGCGGTGGCGGCGGCGGAGCTGGCCGCGATCGCGGCGCGATTCACCGCCGACGTTGTCGCGTGCGACGATCCGGTCGCCGCGCTCGCCGAGGCGCGCGGCCGCGCCGGCGCCGGCGGCCTGGTCGTCGTGTGCGGGTCGATGTTCCTTGTCGGGATGTTGCGCGCGCACGTCCTCGGCGAGCCTGTCGACCCGTTGCCGACCTCCGACCCGGTCGGTCCAGTCGACCCTGCTCAGCGGATGTCGAGCTCGTCGACGTAGATCGTGCCCTGGTAGCCGGTGGCCGAGAACATCTGCAGGCTCACCGCCAGCGCCGCCGTCGAACCACCGTCGGCGCTGACCGTCACCGATCCCGTCTGCCACTGGTTGGTGATCGGGCGGACCTGGAACGGCGGCGTGAAATACATCGGACCGGTTTGCGTATTCACGACCATCGAAAGATAGAGATCGGCGCTGCACCCCGGGTCGGAAGCGACGTGCACCGAGATCGTCTTCCCGGTCAGGTCGACGGGTGCGCCGGGCAGGTTGATCAGGACCTCGCCCTTCGTGCTGGTGCCCATCGTGCCCGTGAACATCGAGGTGATCGCCAGCGCGCCGCCGCCGCAGTAGGTGAACGTCCCTGACTGGGCGATGGTCTTGAACGCCAGCTGCGTTCCCGTGATCATCGCGCCCTGCGTCCCGCTCTCGAAGTTGAACATGCTGCCGCACGCGCCACCCGTGGCGCCTCCGTCGGTCGCGGCGACGCGGCAGGCCGCGCCGCCGCCGGTCCCGGACGTTCCGGTCGAGGCGGCCCCCCCGGTCCCGCCCGTTCCGGCCACGCCCGTCGGGGCGCCGCCGGTGCCGCCGGTGCCGCCCCGGGCGCTGGTCCCGGCCTGCCCGCCGCGGCCCGCGGCGGCGGTCCCGCCCGCACCCGGACCGCCGTCAGTGGGCGCGTGCATCCCGCGGTTGGCGCAGGCCAGCGAACCAATCGTCGACAGCAAGAAGACCGCGGTGGTGGACCGCAAGGTAGGTATTGAAAGCATAGACGAAATCCGCTGTCGGCAATAGTTGCCGCACCGTCGGGCTACGGCTTACGGCGTCGATTTCTCGAGCCATTCGAGGTACGCCGGGCTGCCGTCCGCGACCGCGAACGCCAGGATCTCGGGGACCTCGTAAGGGTGCAGCTGCAGGATCCGGTCGCGCGCGCGATCGAAGACGGCCGGGCGCGTCTTGATGAGGCAGAGCACCTCGTCGTCCTCCTGCACGCGCCCGTCCCACTGGTAGATCGACCGCACGCCCGGGACGATGTTCACGCAGGCGGCCAGCCCCTCGTCCACCAGCGCCCGGGCGAGGGAGGCCGCCCGGTCCTTGTCGGGCATCGTCACGTGAAGCTCGAGCGCGTCCGCCATCGCCAACGGATACCACACCCACGTCTTGACGGGATGGCCCCGCTTGTCGGAGAACTGCGGCGCTTTGCTCATCGTGCAGAAATACGGCGGTACGTCGGTCGGCAGCGTCGACCGCATCAAGAACGTCGCGCGGCGCTGCCTGGAGACGCAGCGGAAGGGACACCGCGTGGTGGTGATCGTGTCGGCGATGTCGGGCGAGACGAATCGCCTGCTGAAGCTGGCCAAGCAGATCACCGAGATCCCCGACGAGCGCGAGCTGGACGTCATCGCCGCGACCGGCGAACAGGTCAGCGTCGGCCTGCTGGCGCTCGCCATCCAGGCGGAGGGCGGCAAGGCCGTGTCGCTGCTCGGCCACCAGGTGCGCATCCTGACCGACAGCGCGTTCGCGCGCGCCCGCATCCAGGACATCGACGCGCGCGCGATCGGCGCGGCGCTCGACAGCGGAAAGATCGCCGTCATCGCCGGCTTCCAGGGCGTCGACAAGGACGGGAACATCACGACGCTGGGCCGCGGCGGCTCCGACACGTCGGGCGTCGCGATCGCCGCGGCGCTGAAGGCGGACGCCTGCGAGATCTACACCGACGTCGACGGCGTCTACACTGCGGATCCGAACGTCGTCGCCACCGCGCGCAAGGTCGATCGCATCAGCTACGAGGAGATGCTGGAGCTCGCCTCGCTGGGCGCCAAGGTGCTGCAGATTCGTTCGGTCGAATTCGGAATGAAATACGGCGTGCCGATTCACGTCCGTTCCAGCTTCAACGACAACGAAGGGACATGGGTCGTGCCTGAGGAGAAAGCCATGGAATCAGTGATGGTCTCTGGTGTCACCGCCACCAAGGACGAGGCCAAGATCACCTTGCACAAGATCGCCGACGCGCCCGGCGTGCAGGCGAAGGTGTTCCGGCCGCTGGCGGCGGCCGGGATCGTCGTCGACGTCATCGTCCAGGCCTACATCCAGGACGGGCGCACGAACCTGACGTTCACGCTACCGTCCGCCGACATGGCGCGCGCGCAGGACATCCTGGTCAAGCAGTGCGCAGACATCTGCACGGCCGACCAGATCAAGGCCGAGACGGATCTGTCCAAAGTGTCGGTCGTCGGCGTCGGCATACGGTCGCACGCCGGCGTCGCGCTGAAGATGTTCGAGATCCTCGCGCAGGAGAACGTGCACGTGCACCTGATCTCGACGTCGGAGATCAAGATCTCGTGCGTGATCGACGCGAAGTACGCGGAGCTGGCCGTGCGTGCGCTGCATGACGGGTTCGAGCTCGGCAAGCGCTGACTGAGCCGCGCGCCGCGTCGCGCGCAACCTCCCGTGCATGGATCGGCGGGAAGCGAATAGTTCCGCGCAGGCTGGGCGTCATGCGATCCTCGAGCCTGTGAGGGTGAGGGTCGCGCTGCTACTGGGCCTGGCCGCGGTCACGATGGGTGGTTGCGAGCGGCCCCTGACAGGCGACGCTGGCCATGGTGGCAACGGTGGCAACAGCGGCAACAGTGGCAACGGCGGCAACGGCGGGACGACCGGCGGCGCGGGCACGACGGGGCGGGGCGGCGAGCCCGGCACCGCGGGCACGACCGGCAGCGCGGGCAACGGTTTCGGTACGCCCGTGTGCGCGGCGACGGTCACCGTGGCAGCGCCGTGCACGGACGCGGATCCGCAGCTCTGTTACAGGGTCTGTGGGCCCGACAATGTGGGCGCGAGACAAGTGACTTGCGAGGGCGGCATCTACGTGCTGACGGCCGCCTGCACCTTCGACCCGAGCCGGGACTACTCGTGCTACTCGATTCCGCCGACCCCCAGTCCAGGTTGCCAGGCCGGGATCACGCCGCAGGCAAACACACCGTGCTTCCAGCCTTCCTGCGAGCTGTGTAACAGCCTCGGCGGGCTGCAGGGCGGCATCTACCTCGACTCCGCGGGCGCAGCGAAGACCGGCTTCTGCACCTGCGCTGCGAACATGAAGTGGAGCTGCGCGACGGACACCGCGTGGCCCTGCCCGGCAGGACGCGGTTGCAGCGGCAGCGGGACGGGCGGCATCGGTGGCGCGGCAGGTGCGGGCGGCCTCGCTGGCACCGGTGGCATGGGAGGAATCGCGGGTACGGGCGGATCAGGCGGCATCGTCGGCCCCTCGTGCACCGGCCTGATCACCGCCGCGGGCATGGAGCCCACGAAGGGCGTCGCCTGTGTCGCGGCCGATCCGCAGCTTTGCTACAAGACCTGCGGCCCCGAGAAGACGGGCGTGAAGTCCGAGACGTGCTCGGGTGGCGTCTACTTCGAGATGTCCGGCTGTTCGTTCGACCCGGGGAAGGATTACTCGTGCTACCAGATCCCGTCGACGGCGAACGCGACGTGTCCCGCGGTCCCGCCGCAGGCGTCCCAGGCGTGCACCGTCGATCACTGCGTCGCGTGCAACAGCCAGAGTGGCCTGCCGGGCGGCCTCTACCTCGATGCGGCCGGCGCCACGAAGGTCGGGTATTGCGTCTGCCAGCTTCCCAACGCGGCTGGTATGCGGACGTGGAGCTGCGCGAACGACACCGCGTGGCCGTGTCCTGCCGGCGTCGGCTGCAACGGAACCGCGGGTACCGGCGGCGCGGCGGGCGCAGGCGGCGCGGGCGGCTCGAGCGGCTCCTTCGGTGAGCCTGCTTGTCTCAGCACCGTCGCCAAGGGCGTGGCGTGCCTCCCGACGGATCAGCAGTTCTGCTACAAGACGTGCGGTCCCGAGAAGACGGGGATCAAATCGGAAACCTGCGCCGGCGGCGTCTACGCCGAAATGTCCGGCTGCGCCTTCGACCCGGCGAAGGACTACTCCTGCTACAAGATCCCGACGACCGCCAATGCGGCGTGCGGCACACCGGTCGCACCCGTCGCCGGAGGGGCGTGCGACGTCCCGCAGTGCTCGATCTGCAACAGCACGAGCGGTCTTCCCGGCGGCCACTTCTTCGACTCCGCCGGCGCGGAGAAGGTCGGCTACTGCACCTGCCAGCCGCCCAACTCGTCCGGCATCCGCACCTGGAGCTGCGCGACCGATACGCAGTGGCCGTGTCCGATCGGTGTAGGCTGCTGAGCGTGGGTTTCGACGACGTCTTCGCCGGGTTCAAGAAGCTCGCCAACGCTGACGCGGCGCTGGCCGAGCGCGGGTGCGCTTCCGCCACCGCCGCCGCGCGACCTGAACGATCGCATGCAGACGTTCCTCAAGCAGCGGCCACGCGGGCCCTGGCTCGCGATCGCGATCGTGTTTTTCGTACTGAACCTGCCCATCGTCCTGATGGTGCCGCGCCTCGAGACGATCGCGTGGTCGGCGATCCTGCTGGCGGTGACGATCCTGCTGTGGCGATCGGTGCGGGCGCGCCGGCGCGTCCTCGAGGTCGTGCTGCGCGAGGGCGAGGCGGTGCGCGCGGACGTGGCCGGGGTGCACACGACGGAATACCGTCGCAACGGTCGCTACATGGGCATGATGGTGCACCTCGGGCTGACGATCGCCGGCCGCCAGCTGCGCTACAGCGCGATGGACGAAACGTTGAGTACGCTGCGGCCCGGGATGACGATGTGGGTCCTCCAGCATCCGAAGCATCCCGACGACATCGTGCCGGTGCTCAGCGTCTTCTAGTCCTTCCGGCGCGCGGGGCAGCGCGGGGTGGTCTTCCAGTCGAGCTCGCGCGCGAACATGGCGAAGGTCGGTTCGGCGAGCTCGCGCCCGCGGAACGGGAACTCGTCGATCGTGTAGACGAGGCGCAGCTCGAGCGATATCGGCTCGGCTGAAGCCGCGGCGAGCTTG
>DATMZL010001715.1:0-3597 GCA_035607075.1 Polyangia bacterium | reverse complement strand
AGCGACCGCGTCCACCACCGGAACCGCACCGCCCCCCGCCCCCTCGCCCCTCCCCGTCCGCGGCGCCCCCTAGTCACCTCCCTCTCCCGCTTGCGGTAGAGGGCCGGGGTGAGGGCAAGCCTTGCGAGCGCCGTGGCTCGCACTCACGCAGCGCGACTTCGTCCCTGCGCCGCCGTCTGGATCGACAACTCGATTCAGAAAGGGCCACGGAGACATGAACAAGCTGATCGTTTTGGGTGTGCTGATCGCGGCGGTGGGGTGCGGCGGCGGCGACAAGGGCGGAAACGGAAAAGCCACCGGCACGGCCGGCACGGGCGGCGGTGCGGCGGGCACGATGGGGTCGGCGGGCACGACCGGCAGCGGCGGCACCAGCGCATGCGTCACCGGGGCCGAAGGCTGCGCCTGCTACGGCAACAACTCGTGCGACGGCGGCCTGCAGTGCCTCTCGCATCTCTGCGTCGCCCTGTCCGGAACGGGCGGGAGCGTCAGCGGGTCGGCCGGCACGACCGGTGCGGCCGGTACAACGGGCATGGCCGGCACGACCGGCACCGCCGGAACGACGGGCGCCGCCGGCACGACCGGCGCGGCGGGCACGACGGGCACCGCCGGCACGACGGGCGCCGCCGGCACCACGGGTGCTGCAGGGACAACCGGTGGCGGCGGCTCCGGCGGATGCGTCACGGGCAGCGAAGGCTGCGCCTGCTACGGCAACGGCACCTGCAACGGCGCACTCCAATGCTTTTCCAACCTGTGCGTTTCAACCACGGGAACCGCCGGCACCACGGGCGCGGCGGGCACGACCGGCACGGCCGGCCGGGGCGGAACCACGGGCACGGCCGGGACGACCGGCACGGCAGGCACCACCGGCACGGGCGGTTCCTCCAGCGGCGGCGCGCTGAGCTTCACCGCCGGCGTCATCCAGCCCGCGACCAACAGCTTCGGGATCGCTGGCGGCGTCTACACGTTCAGTGACGGCGCAGGCTCGACGATCACGCCGAACTGCACCTCCGACACCTGCTTCGCCGACGTGATGGGCAACGGGCAGATCTGCGTCGCCGGAACCGGCGCGCGGGTGATCGGCGGCGACTACGCGACCTACTGGGGCGCGGCGATGGCGCTCGACCTCAACAACCCGACCAACGCACCGATGGCGCAGATGGCCTACGTCGCGTCGTCACACGGCGTGACCGGCTTCCAGTTCACGTTCCAGAACAAGGCGAGCACCACCGTGCGCCTGTCGTACAAGGTTCGCGATCCGGGGACGAACACGCTGCTCGAGTACTGCCTGGATCTGACGACCACGACCAGCGTCGTGCACTTCACCGACGCGCGGCAGGCCTGCTACCTCGCCACGCCGGGTCCGGCGCTGACCGCCGCGATGGCCGACCACATCGAGGGGATCCAGTGGCAGGTGCCGACCAACATCTCCACGACGTCGCCGTTCAACTACTGCATCAGCAACATCACGCCGCTCACGCAGTAGGCGGCCGCCCCTCTCTCCGACACTCTCCCCGCCGAGCGGGGACAGGGAAATGGAACACCCGATTCCCCCGCGGAGCGGAGAGAGCGTCGGGGAGAGGGGCCCTCGTTCAGCTGTAGCGCTTGCGGATCAGCGCCAGGACGGCGTCCTTGGCGCAATTGTCGCAGTACCCGAAGCGCGACTTCAGCGTGGCCAGCGTCGTCGCCGCCGCCGCAGCGGCGTCCGGTTGCATCTTCGCGGGCCCGTCGGCCAGGAACACCAGCAGGTCCTCGTTGATCTTCCGCACCTGCTTCTTGCGCTCCTCGAAGAACGCCTCGCGCAGCTCCGCGATCGGCCGCGGGAAGATCGAGTCGTAGTCGGGTTTCTGGCGCGGGTGATCGATCGACCAGGCGCCGATCCGGCTGATCACCTCGCGGCGGAACTCGTCGCGCCGTCCCGTCACCTGCAGGATGCGCTCGACCTCCGCCATCATGTCCTCGTCCGGATCCTCGTCGCGCCCCGTGATCGGGTTCGGGACCTTCTCGTGCTTGACCCAGTACGAGACGTGCGCGGCGTAGCGCTCGAACCGCTCCATGTAGCGGCGCTCGTCGACCAGGCCCATCGAAGTCCGCACCTCGTCGTCGATCTTGTCGATCAGCTGATCGCGCACCTGGAAGATGAACTTGCGGTTCTCGTGGAAGCCGCCCGGCAGCGGCTCCTGCTTGAGAAACTCGTACACGGTCACGCCGCGCACCAGCTCTTCCAGCTCGTCGAAGATCGCGAACGGAGACAGGCAGGCGTAACGCGGGCTCTGCGCCGCGTTCATGATCACCAGCTTCATCTCGCGCGCCGACGCGCCGGTGCGGCCCTCGTAGTTCGGGTAGTTGTCCGATTCGCGCGCGATCTTCTCGACGCCCGACACCAGCTCGCGCTGCTGCTCGGTCGAAAGGCCCTCGGGCGTGATCGTGTCGGCGTACAGCAGCGCCTTCTCGAGCGGCCCCAGCTTCACGACCAGATCGGACAGCGTCTTGCCGTACTTCTCGGCGAGCGGCTTCTTCATCCGCGTCAGCATCGACCACAGCGCCGTCACCCAGGCGACGTGCGGCGCCACGTGCTTGCCCGACTCGGCGTGCGCGACCTTGATCTGCGCGTCGTAGATCCTTTGCTCGATGCGGTAATCCAGCAAATACGGCACGCGAACCAGCTCCATCCGTCCCTTGAACGACTGGAACTCGGGAATCTCCTTGAACGCCGCCAGGTAGCCCTCGTTAGACGAGCCGATGAAGATCGTGTCCAGCTCCAGGCTCGCCACATCCAGCGACACGCGTCCCTGCTCCACTGTACCGAGCAGGTACTTGTACGACTCGATCGGACGCTTCAGCAGATCGGCGAAGTCGATGACGCCGCGATTCCCGTCGACCAGCTCGCCCTGGTACTCGTAAAGCGTCAGCGACTGCAGCGCCGGCGGCAGCGACGCCAGCGATCGGTCCATGGTCAGCTGCTTCGACCGCGCGTCCACCGCCAGCTGCGGCTCGACGGTGGCGGCCGCCTGGCGGTACCGCCGCGACACGAAGAAGCGCTCGACCTGCACGTGCCGCAGCACCTTCGCCAGGTCGCCGTGGTACGAGGACAGCAGCGCCTCGAAGATCTGGCGGTTGCGGTGGGACAGGTCACCGCGCAGCAGGTAGTCCGCGGGGCGAAACCCGCCACGATCGGCGGCGCCCAGGCGCTGGTTGACCAGCTCGCGGCGCTTGCCCCGCGGCAACAGCAGCAGCGGGTGGTCGCGCATCTCGTCCGCGATCTTCGATTCGATCAGATCGTCGTCGAGATACGCGTACGTCTCTTGCGAGCCGCCGTGCTCCATTCCGATGCCGCCGCCGAAACCGATCCCGCCCTTGGTCAGCTTCTGCGACGGGAAGATCCAGTTGAACTTGTAGAGCGCGCCCTCGTCGAGCGTCGAGTAGTGCTCCATCGCGCGCTGCATGCAGCCGACGAACGTCGACTTGGCGCTGCCGTTCGGGCCGTGCAGCAGGATGAGGCGGTTGGTGCGCCCCTCGCGCGCGAAGTTCGAGATCAGGCGGTAGACGGAGGCCTGCACCTCCTCTTGCCCCATGAGCGCGTCCTTGCCGGCGTCCCAC
>DATMZL010000566.1:0-9065 GCA_035607075.1 Polyangia bacterium | reverse complement strand
CTCTCCCCGCTTCGCGGGGCGAGGGGACCGGAAGAAGAAGAAAGCGAAGCGGCGCCCGGGTCGCATTTGTCCCCCGCGAACCGGGCGCCGATCGGAAGTTGGCGTTCTGCGCGCTCATGCCTGCGCGCGGCCCGCCTGGGTTGCGAAATCAGCGATGACCGACGGCGTCGCGGTGTCGAAGCCCACGACGTCGAGCATGCCGGCGTCGTTCGGGTCAGCGATTGTGAACCCGTTCGACGTCATGCCGATCACCACCAGCTTTGCGCCGATTCCCATCTTCTGGCGGTACTTGTTCAGCGCCTGGACCGGGTGGATGTCGCCCGCCCAGGTCTCGCTGTCCGTGTACACGCAGAAGATGTCGATCGGCACCTTGTTCTCGGACGCCCACAGCATCGGCAGCGCGCAATCCGTGCCGCCGAACGGGAGGCCGTCCACCTTCTTGAGCACGTCGTCCATCCGCATCCGCGGCGAGATCGCCAGCGGCTCGATGCCGGTCGGGTAACCGGGGTGCATCGAACGGAACGGGCCGTTCGTGAACGCGACGATCTCGTGGTCCGGCTCGACCGCCGCCGTCACCAGCGCCATCGCTGCGCTGCCCACGCGCGGGGTGATCCCGGCCATGCCGGCGATCACCGGACCCGTCATCGACCCCGACACGTCGAGGGCGAGCAGCGTGCGCGCGCCCGTCGGCGTCAGGGCCTCGAACGACTTGTAGAAAGCAGCGTCCAGCGCGTCGACGATCGTCTGGCGCGGCATCCACTTCAGCTTTCCCTTGTCGCCGTGGCCCTGGGCGTACGTGTTCAGCGCCACGAGCACCGCCAGCGGGTGGACCCGCGCCGCGCGCAGCGCCTCGGCCTTGTTGAGCCGCGACACGACGAACCGCTCGGCGCTCGACCGCATCCCGAACAGGCCAACCTCGGTCATCTTGCCGAGGTTGCGGATCAGGGCCGTCAGGCCCATCCCCGGAAGCATCGCCTCCCACACCTCCGTCCACGCCTTCGCCTCCGTCGGGATCGCCTCGTGCGGCAGGCCGTACGTTGCGATCAGGTCGCACAGCGCCCGGACGTCCGCGCGGGTCGCCGTCGACATCCGCTTCGCGCGCTCGAACGCCCAGATCGTCGCCAGCACGCGGTCCGGGTGCGGCGCCTCACCGACGCTGTCCCAGCCCTTGACCATCCAGTGGTAGATGGCCTGGTGCTGCGCGCTCGACGCCACCGGGTGCGCCTTGCGCAGGACGTCGCGGTGCGACCAGCCGTCGCGGCTCTGGTACTTCACGGCCTGGACGGCGAGCCGGCCCGCGTCCATGTCGTTGTACCAGCGCGCGAACGCCCGCATCGTGCCGCGGCCCCAGCCGCCCAGCCCCTTCACGTACTCCGCGAAGTGGAACAGGTGCGTGCCGATGCGCGCGACCCGCGGCAGCGCGGCGTGCGCGGCGCGACGCGTGGGCTCGTCACCCAGCTTCGCGGCGAGCGCCAGCGCGAACAGCGCCGGGTCGTTCTTGGGCGCGCGGCCGTCGTCCGACACGGCGACGATACGCGCGACGACGCGCGCGCCGTCCACGGCGATGCAGCGCAGGACCGCCTCGGCGTTCTCGCGCGTCAGCTTGCGCTCCGTCGCGTAGAACGTGCCGCCCTCGCAACCCAGGATCAGGAAGCGATCGAGGCGCGCCCAGTCGTCGACGGCCCAGACGTAGCCGCCGTTGTCGTTGCGGACCTGCGACGTGCCCGGGATCTGCGCCCACTGGGGCGTCTTCTTCTTGTTGAACCACTTGGTGAAGGTCTTCATGGTTAAGCTCCTTTCTTCTGTTTCGGTCCGCACCATCGCGGACGAATCTCCAGTGAGCCAGCCGGGGGTACAGGCCGGGCGCAGCGCCGCGCTGCTTGGCTGGCGTGAAGTCGCGCGCGCGCGTCAGACGCGCGTCAGGCGCGCGACCAGCTTCGCGATCAGGTCGTCGCCCACCGGCGTTCCCGATAGGTCCAGCGATCGGACGCGTTCGATCGGCGCCAGCAGCGCTTCGAGCGCCGCCGGGTCTTGCTGCGATAGCTGCATGTTGAGCGTGTCGAGCCGCTGCGGAAACCGCGCGCGTCCGACGATCCGCTCTCCTTTGAGGGCCAGCTTGTCGATGCGCGCGGGCAGCGCGTCGTCCACGCGAAGATCGCCGGCGGCCCAAAGGCGCAGGTCCGCGAGGGCCGGCAGGCGATCCGCCCACGCCGCGAGCCCGCAGGGGCGGGCGAGGGCGCCGGCGACGTTCAGCGTGGTCAGTTTCGGAAGCGTGGGTCCGTTCCGAGCGTCGAAGCCGTCCGCCACGCCATAAAGGTAAAGCTGGCGAAGCCGCGGGCAGCGATGCTCCAGCGCCGCGAGCTCCAGCCCGCGCAGGTTGCTGTCGCGCAGGGTTAGCGCCATCAGGTGCGGGAGATCCGGAAGCCCCAGCAGCGCCTCGTCGTCGGCCACCGGACCCTCGAGCGTCAGCTCCGAGATCGCGTCGGTGTGCGCGCGCAACGCCTCGAGCTCGTCGTGGGTGGCGGCGTTCGCGTTGCCGTAAATGCTCCATCGATCGCCTTCAGACGGTCGCGCCGGGCTGATCCCGGTGGGCTGGAACGGTGCGACGCTGTGCTGCGCATGCATCAGCAGCGCTTCGTTCGCGGTGAACCTGCCGCAGCAGACAAGCTCGACGACCGACACCGCCGGCGTCATGGCGACGACGGCGAGGTCGATCCATTCCGGGATGCGTCCCTCGCGCCACAGCGCCGCGACGACGTCGTCGGCGTCGCAGGCGCGCAGCGGCCGCCAGCGCTCGGGCGCATGGTCGCCGGGGAACACGACCTCATCCGGATCCAGTGGATTGCCGTCGTACGATGAGTTCAGACGGACGCGGTAGCGGTACGCCCGCGGAAGATCCTCCTTGAGATAGGTCATCGCCAGCGTGCGGCACATCTCCGTCGCTTCTCGCAGTCGCCGCGCGAACGTCTCGCGATCCACCGGCCTTGAATCTAGCAGTCGATCGCCATCGTGAATTGCTGGTAGTGTCGCCGCGTGGCCAAAAAGCCGTCGACAACCGCGTTCGCGATCCTGCTGATCGCCATAGCGTCGATCGGTGCGGTCGTCGGCGTGTTGATGGGCCGCCACGGCAGGGTGAAGGCGTCGGGCACCGTGGTCGCCGATCGGACGGCGATCGGCAGCTTCTCTTTTGGCGTGAACGACTGCGAAGCGGGGACGGCGATGGTTCCCAGCTTCATGGGCGCCGCGCTGCACGGAGAGGGCGACTACTCGATGCGCGTGGTCGACACCGGTGACAAGGCGCGGATCTGGCTCTATTCGCAGGGCGGCCGGCAAGGCTCGGTGGCGATCACGAAGACAAGGTGCGTGCAGTGGGACGTCGTCGTCGCGTCTGCGCACACGACCATCAATCGCGTCGAGGCCGTCAACGGTCACATCCGCATCGCGTGCGCCGTCGGCGGCGGCTCGGTCAAGGCCGACGTCAACTTCGAACGCTGCGCCCGCTGAACAGGTAGCCCCGGCGGGATTCGAACCCGCGTCCTCTCGCTTAGAAGGCGAGCGCTCGTCCGCTCGAGCATCGGGGCCGTTCAAATCGCGTTTGTGGAGAGGGCGGGAGTCAAACCCGCTACGCGCTGCTTGCAAAACAATGCTCCGTTCGACGGCCTCCCCAAAAACGTCACGAACGATGTTGGTGCGCTCGGCTGTGGTGTTCTACCGATTGAACTACGAGCTTTCGCTCGGCGGGATTCGAACCCGCATCGCCCCGTTAATAGCGGGATAACCGAACACTGTCGGCTCGTGACGTTTCGTGCGCGCCCGGAGATTCGAACTCCGAACAAGCCTGGTTTGAGCAGGCGGCCTCTGCCAGTTGGGCTAGACGCGCTTGATGACGCGATGACGTTCGCGGGTCCCGGGAGACGGAGTCGAACCATCGCGCCGCTGGTTCAGAGCCAGCGTGCCTCGCCCGAGGATCCCGGAACGGTCGTGTGGACGGTGGGCGCGGGAGGAGTCGGACCTCTCGTCGGCCGCTTATCATGCGGCTGCACTGCCGTTGTGCTACGCGCCCGTCGTACCAGGGACAGGACTTGCACCTGCAACACACCGGGTCTGAGCCGGCGTCCTCTGCTGATTGGGATACCCTGGCGCAATGCTATCGGGGGAGTCGCACCCCAACGGTGCGCGCGGATGGATTCGAACCACCACTTTGCCGGGTTTAAGCCGGCGGCCTCCTGCCCTTGGGCTACGCGCGCTCGCGTGCTGACGTCCGGGGTCGAACCGGGCCCGGCCGCTTATAGGGCGGCTGCTCCACCGGGAGCTGCGCCAGCGTTGCGATCCGCAGGGGAGTTGAACCCCTCTCACTCCGTAGACAGCGGAGCTGCGACACCGGTCGCATCGCGGACCATCGGTCTCCCCGGGGAGATTCGAACTCCCAGCACGGCCTTCGGAGGGCTGCGCCCGATCCACCCGGCGGGGAGCGATCGGTCGAGTCGCGTTTGCTCCAGGGGTCCGACTCGCACGGACAACCTCCGGCTTAACAGGCCGGCGCCTCTGCTTTGAAGCTACCCTGGAATGGAGCTCCTCTTCGGAATCGGACCGAACGCGGCGTCCATACCAAGGACGCCGGACCCCAGGTCGAGGAGCAGAAAAGTGTCCGGGCGGGCCGCACCGTGGGGCATCACCGCCCGGACGTCTCGCTGACCACGGTGCGAGAATCGAACTCGCGTCTCCGGTTTGGAAGACCGGGTCCTAGCCATTCGGACAACCGTGGATGGATCGCGTGGGGAGCCGGCGAGCTCTGCTCGCCGCGCACCGTCGCGGGAGGGATCGGGAACCCTTCGAGGGTTCCCAATTGAACTGGAGCGGCCAGCAGGAACTGCCCCTGCGCTTCCGACTTGGCGAGCCGGCGTGCGTCTAACAACACCTTGGCCGCGTGGAGCCCCGCACCGGACTTGCACCGGCATGTGACGAGTTTGCAGCTCGCCGCCTATCTATTTCGGTCCAGCGGGGCGAAACGAACGAACGCGTGGGGAGCCGGCGAGCTTTGCTCGCCGCGTACCATCGCGGGAGGGTTTGGGAACCCTTCGAGGGTTCCCATCTCAGTAGAGGAGACGGCGCGGATCGAACGCGCGCGACTGTCGTCGGCCACGGTTTAGCAAACCGGCCTGTTACCACTCCAGCACGTCTCCGTGATCAGTCGTTCGTACCCACGAGAGGACTCGAACCTCCAGAGCCTGCGTTCGTAGCGCTGGCCGCGATCCAATTGCCGTGGGCGTGGCGACCGCTGCGGGATTCGAACCCGCATCTCCCAGTTGAAAGCAGGGAAGCCTTGCCGTGTAGCCGAAGCGGTCGTGCGTGACGCTGGGGGGAGTCGAACCCACCATTCCCTGGTTGAGATCCAGGTCGCCTGCCGTTAGCGGACAGCGCCGAAATCAGAGAGGACGAGAGAGAGAAGAGGGCGGAGGAATCGAACCTCTGGGGCTGTTAACCACCACCCCGGTTTTCGGGACCGGTTGACGACCAATCGTCAGCGCCCTCCTCAAGGTCGTGGAGACGGAGGGAATCGAACCCTCGTTTCGGCGATGCGAACGCCGCGTCCTTCCGCTGGACGACATCCCCAAGGTGTCTGGGCGGCAGGAATCGAACCTGCGTCGACCTGGTTCCGGGCCAGGTGGCCAGCCATTGACCCACACCCAGTTGTTCGCGTGGGAAGCCGGCGAGCTTTGCTCGCCGCGTACCATCGCGGGAGGGTTTGGGAACCTTTCAGGGTTCCCATGAAAATCATCGGGTGACCGAAGGGAATCGAACCCTCACCTCCTCGTTCACAGCGAGGCGTGCACTCCAGTACACCACGGCCACCACACACGTTCCCCGAGCTGGACTCGAACCAGCATCACCGGCTTCAAAGGCCGGCTCACGACCTTCGATCGGGGAGAAGAAGGAAGGACGTCACGAACGAAGTGCGCAGCTCGAGTGCCCCCAATGGGCTCGCGCCACAGGCGGCGCGATCAGGATTCGAACGAGATAACCGAACTTGCGGCGGCTCGTGACGTCGGTCGGAGCTGAGGGAATCGAACCCCCGTCTGCGGTTTGTAGGACCACGGCCCTGCCATTAGACGAAGCTCCGGTCGGCGCCGCGGGAGTCGAACCCGCAATCTCCTGTTCCCGAAACAGGCGGCTTCCCATCAAGCCATCGCGCCGATGTTTGAACAATTCATTCCGAACGAAACTTGCCGGGTTTGATGCTGGTTGCGGCTTCTGCGTAGAAGTCGTGCCCGCCCCAGCGACGCCTCGTGTGTCCCTTCAACCAGCGGACGAACCGCTTCGCGCACGCGCCGCAGATCGGCACGTCGGGACGGTGGTAATGGCCGGTCGCCGGGTGAAACGGCCCGCCACAGCTGAAGCATTTCGTTTTCATGTCGGACCTCCTTCCTGTCGTTTTCATGGGAACCCTGGGAGGGTTCCCAACCCCTCCCGCGATGATGCGCGGCGAGCAGAGCTCGCCGGCTCCTCACGCGTTGTGTTGTGTGAGCCCCCAGGGAATCGAACCCTGTTCGTCCGGGTAAGAGCCGGGTGCTTCGCCAGCAAAGCTTGGGACTCGTGTGTTGCGTGCCGCCGGCTGGAGTCGAACCAGCTCAGGCCGGCTTAAAAGGCCGGTGCCCAGACCGTTCGGGCGTCGACGACGGAAGATTGAAGATTTCGCGCGCGTACGCGTCGTTCGTCGTGCGTTCGCTGCACGCACGCGCGCTTTGGTGCACCGCCCAGGAATCGAACCTGGCTAGCCCGAAGGGCGGGGCGTTTACAGCGCCCCGTGCGTCCCAGCGCTCAGTGCAAGGCAGTCAGCGAAATCAGCCGGCCCGCTCGCTCGTTGCCGAACGAGCGGGCCGCTGTCCTCCCTCCCAATTACCGATCGAGCGTGACGTTCCAGTAGGGACGCCACTCCTGCGGAACGTGGCGGCCGTCCATCTTGACCGTCACCGTCGGCAGGTAGCGGGGCTTCGCCGGCTTGCGCAGCAGCGTCATCGACGCTTGCTGCGGCGTCCGGTTTGCCTTGTCGCTGTTGCAGGGCACGCACGCCGTCACGATGTTGTCCCACGACGTGCGGCCGCCCGCCGAGCGCGGAACGACGTGATCGAACGTCAGGTCTTCCGCGAGGGACTGCACACCGCAGTACTGACAGGTGAACCGGTCTCGCGTGTAGATGTTGAGGCGCGAGAACTTGATCGCCTGTCGGTCGCGTCGGAAACGCCGCAGGAGGCGAACCACGGTGGGCATCGGGTAATCGCGGCCGATTCCCTTGATGGTGCGGTCGCGGTTGTACTCGATCATTTCGATCTTGCCGAGAAACAGATCCGTGATGGCGCGCGTCCACGGCTCGACGCGCAACGGTTGCCAGTCGCTGTCCAGGAACAGAACGATCGTCATGGTGGTTACCTCCTTTCTTGGTTTCGTGTTTGATTGTTGGCTCGAATGTCGAAGGCCGATCGCAAGGCGACCTGTCCCGCATGCGGGAAGCGCCGTGACGTCGATGGCCAGAAGTTGCTGCGCGCGGTGGAGATAGTCTGGTTCGATCGCGAGGCCGCGCTCCACCCGCCGACCTCGCCCTTTCATCCGCTGGCGGACGGGATGCGGCGGCTTGCGCTGGAAGGCCACGCCGACTGGTTCTGGGCGTGCGATCTCTGCATCCGCGCGAAGCGCGCGTTGAGGGCGGATGTCGCGAAGCAGAACCTCGGGCTGGGAACGCCGTACGCGGCGTACGTCGATCGGCCATTTCGCTGTGAGGATTGCGGTGCGCCGTCCGTCTTCTCGGCGGCTGAACAGCGACACTGGTTCGAGACGCTCGGCTTCTTGATCTGGGTCTACCCGAAGCAGTGCGCGCCATGCCGCGCCGAGCGGCGCCGGAAGAAGCGGGCCAACCGCGCGCTCGCCGAGGCGCTGGCGGGTCTCGACACTGACGATCCGAGTCAGCTCGAGGCCGTCGCGCGCCTTTACGACGAGATCGGCGCGGCGGAGAAGGCCACGACGTTCCGCGCGCGGGCGAAAAACCGAGCAGCGCGCTCGCGCTGACGGACGTCGTCGCTTCGTTGGAGCCCCACGACCGACTTGAACGGTCCTCTCCCGGGTACGGGCCGGGTGCGTCGCCATCTACGCTTGCAGGGCAGGGCACGGCGGCTGTCCCACCAGACAGCCGCCGACTTGCAGACGTGCGACACGCGGTCTGCCGGCGCGTTCTTCATCCGCCACCTACAGCAGCATCTCGATATCGCTCCTGCCGCCGGCCTACAGGACCGGTGCTGGGAGCGCGAGATGGCGGCGTGAGGTCGCTACTCGAGTTGCAGGGGTCGGAATCGAACCGACCACGTTCCAGGCTTATGAGGCCTGACAGGGCCCAGCCCTCCCTGCATCTAGATGGGGACCCTGAAAGGGTCCCCAAACCCTCCCGCGATGAGCTCCGGCGGGCAAAGCCCGCCT
This sequence comes from Polyangia bacterium, assembly GCA_035607075.1. Classification (GTDB taxonomy): domain Bacteria; phylum Myxococcota_A; class Polyangia; order Fen-1088; family Fen-1088; genus JADGRB01. The sequence goes on along the minus strand of DATMZL010000566.1, from coordinate 599 downwards.
ACGCTCGACGCGATCACTCTTCGGGCTCGTCGATCGGCTGTTAGTGGCAACCGAAGGCAGCCCAGCGCATGCCGGGCTCGAACTTCTCGATCATCGCCGGATCGGTGACGGCGACTTCCAGCGTGACCGTGTCGCCGTCGGTTTCGCGGCGGGTAATGCTTTCGATGTGCTCTTGCGCGGCGGCGAGCATCGCGTCGTCTTCGAAGATGTCGAGCTCGGGAACGCTGTCATCGAACAACCGGGGCGTCGCCTGTGCGCGTTCCACCAGCACCCCGAGCGCGAAGTGGGCGCTCGCAGGTACCGCGCTCTCGCATTCCAGAATCGGCTTCACGCGAAGCACGATCTTCGCACCGTCGCGCTCGAGGACCTCGACTCCGAAGCCGCGCTCGCTCTCCTCCCAGTTCGAGATGTCGTACGCGATGCTCTCCCAGCTATCGCCCGCCTTGATGTGCTGGATCCACTCTGCCTTCGTGAAAAGAAGCCGGTAGGTCGCCGTGCTTCCGATCTGGTCGTCATCGCGCTCCCAGCGAATCGTACCGATCTCCAACTTCTCCGCCGACGGATACAACTTGTCGATGGCGATGATCTCGACCTGCTCG
>DATMZL010001616.1:0-3560 GCA_035607075.1 Polyangia bacterium | reverse complement strand
GCAGACGGACGCCGCGCACGTGCTCTTGCCGCCCACGGCGCCGGTACAGGTGGCGCCCGGCTCGATCTGACAGGTCGATGAGCAGCCGTCGCCGTTCGTCCGGTTGCCGTCGTCGCAGACCTCGCCCGCGATGCGCATGCCGTCGCCGCAGGTGGGAACGCAGAGCCGGCCCGGAGTGCGGCACTCGTAGCCCGGATCGATGGTCTTGCAGTCGGACGAGCAGCCGTCGCCGCTCGTCGTGTTGCCGTCGTCGCACGTCTCGCGCATCGACAGCATGCCGTCGCCGCACGACCCGGGCTGCGTGCACGGGCTGCCCGGAACGGCGCACGCCCAGCCGGCTTGCACCTGGCAGAGGGCGCTGCAGCCGTCGCCCGGGTTCTTGTTTCCGTCGTCGCAGGTCTCGCCGAGGTCGATGGCGCCGTTGCCGCAATTCGCGGGCACGCCGATGCCGCCGATGCCGCCGATCCCGCCGCGGCCCGCTGCCCCGCCGCTTCCACCGCGGCCCCCGCCGCCGGTCGCACTGCCGCCGGTGCCGCCGGTCGCGCTGGTGCCGCCGGTCGCGCCCGCGGTCCCGCCGCCGGAGGAGCCTGCGAGACCCTCCGTTCCAGCGCCGCCGCTCGTCGACGGTCCGCCCGTCGATCCGCCGTTACCGCTGCCACCGCGGCCGCCGCTCGCGCCGCCACTTCCCGTCGCTCCGCCAGGCCCACCGTCGGGCGGACGCACGCAGAGATTGCTCAGGCAGATCAGACCCGTGTCGCAGGTGCCGTTGCGAAAGCAGTGCTGGCCTTCCTTGCCCTCCGCAGCGGGCGAGCTGCCACAGGCTGCGCCGGCCACGAACGCCGCGCCCGCGACGAGCGCGAGCCACGCCGAAGGACACGAGGACCGCTTTCCCACCACCCCATGTCGTTCGTTCATCGGCCCGGAACGCTATCGGTCGTCCCCCAGGCCTGTCAAACGCGCCCGTGGCGAACCTCACGGGCGCGTTTCGGCACTCACTAGAACCGCGTCTGAAGCAGCGACACGCGGTAGGTCGGGACGGGATCGGACGGCAGGCGGGTCGCGACCGATCGCTCGGCGCGGCTCTCGTCGACGATCACGTTGATGACGCCGATGCCGGCGCCCGCCAGCACGCCGCCCGCCGCCCAGTAGCCGACGTGCCCCGGATCGTGCCGCGGCGTATCGAGGTAGTAGATCGCGCCGCCGACCAGCACGCCCAACACCGCGCCCATGATCGCGCTGACCGCCACCGTCGCCACGTAGTTATGATGCTCGTTCTCGTTGATGACCGTGCGCTGCTGCGGCGCGACCACTGGCGCCGGCTCGACGACTGGCTGGACCGGCTGGACCGGTTGCACATTGACCGTCGGCGCCGGCTGAGGCGCTGGCGCGGTTTGGCCCGACGGCGTGACGACGACGTTGTCCGCGAGCGTGCTCGCCTTTGGCAGCGGCGCCACGCCTTGCGCACCTGCCTCGACCTTCGCAAACGCGGGCGAGGCGCAAAGCGCGACCGCCGCGACCGCTGCGAGAGACATCCCCATTACGTTGATTGCCTTCATGTTCCCTCCGTGGAGGTCCGGGGCTGCACCGGTCATGCCACCGAGGCCGAAGGCGGGTTCTGATTTCGCTTCGTTACGGCTGGGTGACCGGCGGCGGGGCCTTGTCACCGTGCAGGAAGCTCGCGAGGTCGGTCTCGCTGACCTCCGGATCACCGGGCGCGACGTTGTCGAGCTTCCCGGCGAGCAGCCACTGCTCGAGCTCCGTGACAAGCGCGAACAGGTGATCGAACGAATCCACGATGTAGAGCAGCGGCTGGTAGTGGTCGATCTCGAAGCCCTGGTTGATCACCCATTCGATCTGGAACGGGAAGCGCTGGACGTCGGGGCTGTCAATCGCGTGCGCGATCTCGCCGAACGACGACAGAAGGCCGCTGCCGTAAACCTTCAGCGCGCCGCCGTCGCCGCCCGCCGCGCGCGATCGCATCAGGCCGAACTCGACGCTGAACCAGAAGAAGCGCGACATCGCCCGGACGTTGCTGGTGAGGCGGCGCAGCTTCTCGTGCTCGTCGCCGATCGTCGACGCGCGGCGCGCCGCCGATGCCGCGCACTCGCCGAAGCGGACCAGCGCCTGCGCGAACGCCGGGTCGGTGTGCATGGGCACGTGACCGCCCACGTCGTGGAAGATGTCGGGCTCGGGCAGGTACTCCAGCTGCGCGCCGTCGCGGATCGTGATCGTCGTCGGGAACTCGCGACGCCGCAGGCAATCGAAGAACACGTACGACGGAACGTAGCCGCTGACGGGGCGCGCGCGGAAGCCGGTCAGCGCTTGCAGGAAACGGTTGATGTCCTCGAGGCGCGGGATACGCGTCGCCGAGAGCTGCAGCTTGTCGAGCCCTTCCAGGAAGCGTTCGTTCGCGTAGCGTTCCCAGCGGTCGTGCATGCGGCCGAGCAGCCGGCCCCAGGTGGCCTGGTTGTCGGCCGAGTACAGCTCGTAGGGCTGGTGAATGTAGATGTCCCCATGCGCGCGGGCCTCCTCGATGAACGGGGCCTTGGTCGTTGTCAGGCCGGGCGGTGACGCGGCCGTTTGTGGCGCGATGGCCATGGCGAGCCTCTCTCAATGATAACGGCGGAAGCGCGGCGCGGCTAAAAGCTCCTAGATCCGCGTCAATGACAGTGGACGGGGCGCTTGCCCGGGTAGCCGAGGCGGGGGTGCGCGGCGTCGTAAAGCGGCGGGCTGTCAGGGTCGAGCGGCTTCTTGCGGGCGCGCAGCAGGTCCGCCATGACGTCGCGGATGGGCTCGCCGTCGGCGGGATCGGCGTGGGCGCGAAGCTCGGCCGGAAGCACGTCGCTGCCGCCGCTCGCAAGGTACTCGCTGGTGACCAGCGTCAGCGCTTCGGCGGGCGCGACCGGTTTGCCGTCGGCGCGCTTCAACGTCACCTGCAACGAGCCGTCGATGCAGGCGGCGCTGGCGCTGACGCCGGACAGGGACACGACGCCGCCGGGGCGCCCGAGGTTGCGCGCGACCGTCGCCGCCAGGTCCGCGCCCGTCGTATGAAGCGTCACCATGCGATCGTCGAAGGGCAGCGCCTCGTGCAGCTGGCCGTAGGTGAGCGCACCGGCGGGCAGCGCGGCGCGCAGCGATCCGCCGCTCGTCAGCGCGACGTCCGCCTTCGGGCGCGCGGCGCGCATCAGATCGGCGAACAGGTTGCCGAGCGCCGACTCCGCCGCGTACGCGGGCGCGATCGGATGCGCGACGGTGACACCCAGCTGCAGCGCGCGCCGCGCGCGCGCCGCCGTCACCGCCGGTTCGATCGCCTTGTCGACCGCCGGATCGATCAGGACGTCCGCGCCCTCGTAGCGAACGAGCGGCGCGCCCGGCTTCGCGATCGGTTCTGGCCTGTGAATCGCCGTGCCGATGACCTGGGGCACGCGTCGCGGCGAACCGGCGGCGCCGAGCTCGATGTCGATGCGTCCGAAGCTGGCGCCCTTGTCGTAGGTCTCGATGATCGGGACGCCGGCGACGCGGTGGGCGATCCCGGCGTGCGTGTGACCGGCGACGATCGC
>DATMZL010001455.1:0-3254 GCA_035607075.1 Polyangia bacterium | reverse complement strand
AGGTGCTGGTCGTGATGGGCGTCGTCGCGCTGTCGGTGCTGGCCGGTCGCCAGATCGTGCGCCGCGTGATCGCGTCGCCCCGCTTCGCGGTGCAGGAGATCCGCGTCGCCGCGACCGCGCACGTCTCCGCCGACGAGATCCAGGAGGTCGCCGGCGTCGAGATCGGCGATCGCCTGCTGACCATCGATCCAGACGCGGTCGCCGCCAGGCTGGCCACTCACCCGTGGATCGCGACGGCTCGCGTCCGGCGCGAGCTGCCCTCGGCGCTGTCGATCGAGGTTACCGAACGACGCGCCGTGGCCAGCGCGCTGCTCGGCGCGCTCTACCTTCTCGACGAGAACGGGCGCCCGTTCAAGCGCGCCACGTTCGAGGAAGCTGACGGGTTGCCGGTGATCACCGGCGTCACGCGCGAGCAGTACGCCGCGCTCCGATCCGCCAGCGAGGCCGTTTTCCGCGAGGCGCTGGCGCTGCTCGACGCCTACGGCGACCGCCCGAAGCTCTCGGAGATCCATGTGGATCCACGCACCGGCTTCTCGCTGGTGCTGCTGGATGGGGCGGGCGAGATCCGCCTCGGGCGCGGCGCGACGGACGAGAAGCTCGCCCGCCTCGACGCGATCTTGCGGGCGCTGGTCCCGCGCGGCCCGGCGGCGCTCTCGGTCGCCTACCTGGACGGCGCGCAGGCCGACCGGGTGACCGTACGACTGACGCAGCACCCGTAGCCTGCGTTATCATCGCGTCGTGATCGGGCGGTTGTGGGCTGCGGCGACCCTGGCGTGTTGTCTCGTCGGTTGTGACGACGGCCCGCACGCGCCTGCCGTCTGCTCGAACGCGCCCGATTACCTCCCGATCGATTACTCGCCTGGCTGCAACGTCTTGACCACCTCGACGGCTCTCGCGGCTGGTAACCGCGCGCTGTATTTCTTCACCATGGGGGGCCTCTGCGTTTCCGATGCCAGCGGCGTGCGTCTTCTCGCGGCTGGGGATTATTGGAATGGCCCCTGGATTTCCAGCGACGGCGTCCTCGATCTCGATGGCGGAACGGGGGCGTTGCATCTGACGCCTTTCGCAGGTGGAGCGCGCACACCGGTCGCCGACTTCCCGCAAGGCGTCTCGATAACCGCCGTGGCTTACGACGGCCGGTACGTTTACGTCGCAGATTCCGTATCCCTGCCGGAAACCGTGTTATGGCGGGTCGAACCCGGCGGGGCCCCGAACAGCTGGGAACGATCGTCGGGAACGCAGACGGCGACGTGGTCCGGGGTGTCGTCCCAACCGAGCATCACGTCGATGTCGGCCTGGCGCGCATGGCCGAGGTCCACCGCCTGGATCTCGCGAGCCAGTCCGAAAAGATGCTGTTCGCTTCGCCGACCATCTCGATGGAGCTGCTCGCGGGCGACGATGACGTCGCTTACGTCAACTACGAATATCCTCCGTTCTCGAACCGCGACGGAGCGCTGGCACGCATCGACGGCGATAGCCAGGCGACCGGGGCCTTCGGCCGATCGGCCCCCCCGGAGATCACCGCGACCGCGGTGCAGTTGACCGCCGACCAGGTGGTCGCCGGCGTCGGCCTGAAATACGCCGAAGGCAACTTCGCGGGCGTGGTGACGCTGCCCCGTACGGGTACCGGCGGTGACCTCGTCTTCTGCGTAGCGGCGAAGCGCGACGCCAGCCCGCGCGACGCCGTCGAAGCCATCGCTGTCGACGGCGATACGGGTTACGCGGCGCTCGGGACGGGCGAAATCGTACGTTTTCATCACTAGACCGGGCGCCCGGTGAACGAGCAACGGTGACGAAAGACCAAAAAATTTGGCGTCTTTGAAAACGCGGCGAAGATGTTGGGACCCGTATGCCCAGAAGATCTTCCGACATCGTCGTCGGGCTCGACATCGGCACCACCAAGATCGCCGCAGTCGTTGGCGAAGTCGGACCTGACGGACTCGACATCATCGGCGTCGGCACGCACCCGTCGCGCGGCCTGAAAAAAGGCGTCATCGTCAACATCGACTCGACGGTGGCGTCGATCAAGCAGGCGATCGTCGAAGCCGAGAGCATGTCCGGTTGTGAGATCTCCCAGGTCTACGTCGGCATCGCGGGCGGCCACATCAAGGGCGTCAACTCGACGGGGACGGTCGCGATCAAGGACAAGGAAGTGCGTCCTGGCGACGTCGCGAAGGTGCTGGACCTGGCGCGCGCGATCGCGCTGCCCATCGACCGCCACATCATTCACGTGCTCCCGCAGGAGTACAAGATCGACGGGCAGGACGGCGTGCGCGAGCCGCTGGGCATGTGCGGCGTGCGTCTGGAAGCGCGCGTGCACATCGTCACCGCCGCCGCCGCCGCCGCCCAGAACATCATCAAGTGCTGCACGCGCTGCGACCTGGAGGTGCTGGACATCGTGCTCGAGCCGCTGGCGTCGGGCGAGGCCGTCCTCGAAGAAGACGAGAAGGGGCTGGGCGTCGCGCTGGTCGACATCGGCGGCGGCACCACCGACATCGCGATCTTCACCGAGGGCGCGGTCGCGCACACCAGCGTGATCCCCATCGGCGGTCACCAGCTGACCAGCGACATCGCGTTCGGACTGCGCACGCCGCCGCACGAGGCCGAAAAAATCAAGATTCGCGCCGGTTGCGCGCTGGCCAGCATGATCGGCGAGGACGAGACCCTGGAGGTTGCATCGGTAGGCGGGCGCGCGCCGCGGATCCTCTCGCGTCAGATGCTTTGCCGCGACATCATCCAGCCCCGCATCGAGGAAATCTTCTCGTTCGTGAGGGCCGAGATCATACGGCTCGGCTGCGAGGACCTGCTGGCGTCGGGCGCGGTCATCACCGGCGGGTCGACGGGGCTGCCGGGCATGACCGAGCTCGCCGAGGAGATCCTGGGCATTCCGGTGCGCCGCGGAATGCCGAAGGGCGTCGGCGGCCTGGCCGAGTTCGTGAAATCGCCCACGTTCTCGACAGGTGTCGGTCTGGTGCAATACGGCGTGGCCCGTCAAGTCGCCGACCGCCCGTCGGAGATCGCCCCCAAGCGCCCGGGGTTCTTCTCGCGCCTGCGACGCACCCTGACCACGGCGTTTTAATCGCCGTCCGTCGAACACCTTCTAGACTCAACCCGTGTGCAGCACTACGTTCGGCGTCAAGTATTCACGTCCCCGCGAGCTCGCCCATCGAGGGTCGTGATCGCCGTGGTATAAGGTCGGGTCGTTCGGAGGGGTCGGCATGCCGGAAATCGAGCTTTTGACCGCTGCGGGAGAA
>DATMZL010001087.1:0-2008 GCA_035607075.1 Polyangia bacterium | reverse complement strand
GTGCGCTGTTCTCCATCCACTGCGCGTAGTTCGGATCCTGCTTCATGTAGCTGGGCAGCAGCCCGGCGCTCTGCGACAGCAGCAGTTTCCGCAGCGGCGACTCCTGATCCATTTGCTGCGTCTGCTTGTTGATCAGCGCGTCCATCGCCGCCGAGGTCGCGGTGGTCGTCGGCTTCTTCTTCTTCGCGAACAACGCGCCGAGGCCCGACGCGATCAGCGGGATCGCGTACTGCCAGAAGCTGACCCCGAACAACGCGAGCAGCACCGCGCGCCCGCCGAGCAGAGTGAACAGAGTCATGCGCCTCATCCCCCGCTGTTCCGCATCCACTGTGCGAACTGCGGATCCTGCTTCATGTAGGTCGGCAGCAGGCCCGCGCTCTGCGACAGCAGCAGGCGCCGTAGCGGCGACTCCTGCTCCATCTGCTGCGTCTGCTTCCCGATCAACGCGTCCATCGGCGTGTTGTACTGCGACCCCTTGCCGCCGCCCCGGTTCGCGAGCGCGTAGCCCGCCATCGCACCGCCCGCGCCTGCCAGCCACGGTGCCGCCGCGCCGAGCTTACTCTGGTCGTCTTCCTTCTTCGCGCTGCCCGGGTAGGCGCTCTTCGCCTTGCCGTACATGTCGTAGGCCGTGCGCGCGTTCTTCAGCAGCCCGCCCTGCGCCGCCGACGGCGACCACGCGCCCGCCGTCGTGCTGCCCGGGTAGCCTGCTGTTGCGAGGCCGCTGTTGATGGCCGACCCTGCGCCTGCGGTGTTCGGAAGCAGCGCGCCCGCTGCGCCTGCGCCGCCAGCGAACCCGCCCGCTGCCGCCGCGCCGGGATAGCCCGCTGCCGCCAGCCCCCCGTAGATCGAAGACCCCGGCGCCGCCGTGTTCGCGAGCAGCGCCCCACCGGCAGCGCCGCCGCCACCAGCCCCAGCAGCGGCCAGCAGCGCCGGGATGCCGATGCCCGCGCCGAAGGCCGTGAGCGCGAGCATCGTCGGCGACTCGCTGTAGCGTTCCCAGAACCCCTTGTTCTTGATCTGCCCACCCACCGTCGCGTACTGGCCGGGCTTCACGCCGAGCATCTGCTCGATAGCGCCGCCCGCGCGCATGTTGTTCATGTAGCGCGACTGGTAGTCGGTCTGCGACGGCGTGTACGTGCCCCCCATCGACGGCGTCCACGTCGCGTGAACCCCCTGCGGCATCGACGCGCCGTCTTCGATGAAGACGACCTCGCCTTGATTGTTGATGCCGTACGCCACTCAGACCTCCAGCGCGACCATGAACGCCGCGCTCGGCACCGACGACGCGAGGTAGATCCGGTTCTTGTCGGCGGCGCGCGTCACCCGCAGCGGGACGATCTGCGCGCCGACGATCCGCAGCGGGAGCACCTGAATCATGTTGTAGGGTGCGACCGCCATCCCGTGGACGATACTGAACTCGGTGTTCGGCGTCGCCGCTGTCACGCCGTCGAAGTAGTACAACTGCAGGTTCTCCGCGCGGCTGGCCGGGTCGGGCTGACCGAGCCGCAGGTTCGTGAGCACGTACTCAAACGCCAACTGCAGCGCCTTGCGCTGGTCCGTCGGGAACGATGCCAGCAGTTGGTTGACGTAGGACGCCTGCGCCATCGCTACACCGGGTTCAGACGATACGCCCCGAACTCGCTCTGGTCGTCCTTCGCCGTGCCGCCGATGGTGCCCGCCACGCTCGTGTAGGCTTGAAACTCCACGTAGTCGCCCGCGTTCAGCAGCAGCATCGACATATCCACCGCGCTGCTGGTCGCCGCCGCGCTGCTGTTGCCGGGCCGGTCCTCCGTCGTAATGACCGCACCGTTCTTCATAATGCGCGACCGCACGTTCGCGTTGGTCGCGTTCTGGAACTTCCCGTAGACCAGATAGTGCCCGCCCTGCCCCGCAGGCACCGTCAGCCGCGTCGGCGATCCTGCCGCCCACATCGGCCCGGCGTTGAACTCGGCGGTCGGGAACGACAGCGTGGTGTAGGTCGCCGCCGTCAGCGCCACCGTGCCGCCTG
>DATMZL010000186.1:0-2008 GCA_035607075.1 Polyangia bacterium | reverse complement strand
CAGTGCAGCACCCTCTCGCGAACGTCGAGCAGCAGCGGCAGGAAGATGCCGTTGTCGCCCGCGAGCGAGAACTTCAGCTCGACGGTCCGCGGGTCGAAGTGCCGCCCCTCGGCGTCGTCGCGCAGCATGACGCCCGCGAATGCGCGCTCGAGCTGGCTGAACGGCATCCCCGCGTAGGCGTTCACGACCATGACGGCGTAGCGCACGCCGGAGGCGAGCGCAGCCGCGCAGTCCACGTCGACAAACTCGGTGGCGCCGTCCGGCCACGGACCGTCGCGGAGATCGCCCGCGCTCTTCGCGATTGTCGCGCCGTCGGTTCCCGTCGCCTCCAGCTTGTAGTACGAGCAGACGTCGATGTGGTTCCAGGCCTGGTCGTAGAAGCCCACCGACAGATCGAGATCGGTGGTGCGCCCGCCCTTCTCGGGCTGGCACCAGTGCAGGAAGAGACGGACGGTCTTTCCGGTCGGTACGGGAATTCGGGAGCCGCGCGGCAAGATCACCGCCGCCGCGCTCGCGGTCCGTTCGTTGAAGGGCACGACGATGTTCCGCAGCGCATCGTCCACGAGGCCCACCTCGAACGCCGGCTTCTGCGAGAACCGACGCAGCAGCTCGGAATCCAGCGCGGCGGTGACGCGATCGATCGCCGACTGCGCCAGCGGCGCCCGCTCATCCGGGCTGGAGACGCCCTTCGCGACACGGCCCTTCGGCCAGTAGACGCGGACGGATGCCTTCTCTGCTCGCGTCGTCAGGTGGCTTCGCAGCGTGACCAGGACCGGCGTCGCGAACTTTGTGACGTTGTCCGTGAAGGCGGCGATCACCGCGTCGACGGCAGCGGGTTCGGAACCGGCCACCCGCAGCGCCCGATCGAAACGACGCGCGAGCTCGCCCGGACGCGCGCGGAGCACCGAGACCATCGCGGAGACGTCCTTCGCGGCAATCGCGCGTTCGAGTTGGCTTCCCCATCCATGGAAGGCGGGCGCGGCCTGACCGTCGGGCGCGTAGCGCCGGACAACCTCGAACGCGCGGGCGACGTTTGGAAAACGCGCCGCGTATTCGGTCGGATGCAGGAACTCGCCCACCCAGACCCAGTACGAGCGGTGACGGAGCATATCCTCGGTCAATTGAGATGGGAACCCTGGAAGGGTTCCCAAACCCTCCCGCGATGGTACGCGCCGAACGGAGCTCGGCGGCTCCCCACGCGTCAACGAATCGAAGCCCTCGAGCAGGCTGAGCAGCGCGCGGCGGAGCGGGCGACGCAGACGAACAACCTTGAACCGCTTGACGCGGATGGGGATCGACACCTTCGTCGTGCGGGGCCCGTGCGGCCGAACGCCCAACAGCGCCGCGATCTTGTCCAGGAAGCGCGGGGCATCCTGAACCGTGTCGATCTTCTTGAAGATGGTCTCCGCCTGCAGCGATCCATCGGTTCCCGACAGCACCGCGATGAACCGGAGCACGTCGGTGGCGGTGGTCATGTAGCGGCGCGCCACCGGCAGCACGACGTCGGGGTCGCACGTCTGGAACAGCGTCCCGAACACGATGGCGACGTTCTCGCGCACCGGGATCTTCGCCGGCAACCAGGACAGCACCTCGGCGCCGCGTTCGCGCACGATGACGACGAGCGCCTCGCGGTCGTCGGGAGACAGAGCTTGCTTGCGCTCGCACAGGCTGACGAAGAAGGCGCGCGTCGCGGCCGCCTCGTCGTCACCGAGATCGAGCCGGCGAAACGTCACCCGCTCCTTCGGAACGTCCAGGACGGGGGAGACGAGGAAGAACGGCGACGACAGGTCGACGTGGTGCTCGCACACGGGGCACGCGCTGTAGCTCGACCCGTCGAAGCAGTGGTCGCAGATCACGTGCTCGCACGGCGACAGGATGTGCGTCTTCGCGGTGGCGTCGTAGAATAGGCAGGGTTGGTTGGGCGCCTGAAGATAGTGCGATAGCACCTTCTTCCAATAGAGAGCCCAGGTGTCGGCCGGCACGTCGTGCGGAAAGCGCCGGAACAGCG
>DATMZL010001561.1:0-6515 GCA_035607075.1 Polyangia bacterium | reverse complement strand
GAGTGCGCGGCCGGGTTGCACGGGCGAACAGCCGCGAGGCCTGGCGCTGGATCGTCAACAACCCCAACAAGGCGATCGTACTATCGCTCGATCACATCTACGACGCGTTCCTCGGCTCCGGCATGTGGCCCGGCTACGGACACCCGACGTGGATCTGGACCCACCTCTCGCAGTACATCTTCATCGCGTTCCTGTTCATCCCGCTGATCCCGATCTGCGCACGGATCTTCCGTCGCGGCTTGCGCGCCGCGCTGACCAGCCGAACCGCGCTGCTGCTCGCGCCCGTCGCCGCGCTGACGATCACCGTCGCCATCGCCACCGGCGAAGTCCGCTACCGCGTCCCCTTCGACATCTTCCTCATCACCATCGTCTGCGCCTCCGTCGCCGGCGACCTCCGCCGCGTCGACGGCTGATCCGGTCCCCTCGCCCCGCGCAGCGGGGAGAGGGGACGGGTGAGGGGTCCGTCATCACCGCGGGCCCCCTCACCCGCCGAGCCTTCGGCTCGTCGGCCTCTCCCCCTTCGGGGGCGAGGCGAAGAACTTTCAGCCCCAGCGGAAGACGCGCAGTCCGATGGCGAAGCTGAGGACGCCCCAGATCGCCATGACGGCGAGCGAACCGGCGATGCCGGCGATGCCGGCGCCGTCGATGATCACGGCGCGCAGGCCGTTGCATAGCGCGGTCAGCGGCAGCGCGTTGATGGCCGGCTGCATGAAGGCCGGGAAATGGGTGGACGAGAAGAACACGCCCGACAGGACGAACATGGGCAGCATCACGAGGTTCATCAGGCCGCTCACCGTTTCGCTGTTCTGGGCACGGCTCGCCACCAGGATTGCCAGGCCGGCGAAGCTGGCGCTGCCGGTCACGCTGATCAGCGCGAGCGCCGGCCACGAGCCCGTCATGCGCACGTCGAACGCCAGCCGCGCGAATACGAGGATCACGACGATCTCGATCGGGATCATCACCAGCCGCGCCAGCGCTTGCGCGTAGAACAGGTGGCGGCGGCGCATCGGCGCCGCGAGCAACCGCTTCAGCAGCTTGCGCACGCGCATGTTCACCAGCACCCAGCCGATGCCCCACATCGATCCCGACATCAGGTTCATCCCGATCAGCCCGGGGATCAGGAAGTCGATGTAACGCGCGCCGCGCTCTCGCACCACCTCGTCGCGCACGGCGCGCGGGTCGCGCCGGCCCGCGGCCCGCTGCAGCACATCGTCGACGACCGCGCGACCGAGGCGCGACTCGGGCCGCATGGCATCGTAGCGGTAGGCGAGCGGACCGCCGCCGGTCGCCGCGGGCACCAGCACCAGCGCGACGCGGCCCGCGCGCAGCTCGTTGCGCGCCGCGCTCTCGTCGAGCGGCGTCACCGTCACGCCGCCCGCCGTCAGCGCGGCCGTCACGTCCGCCGGCACGCCCGGCAACGCGCCGACACGGACGGGCTCGGGTCCGGTGCTACGGAACGCCAGCCCCAGCGCGATCGACATCAGGATCGGAAACCCGAACACCCAGAACAGCGTGCCCGGCTCGCGGCGCAGCTCGCGCAGCCGCATCAGCGTCAGCTGGATGACCGGGTGGTTGCGCGTTTCCTTTTTCGCGCGGGGAGCCGGCGAGCTCTGCTCGCCGCGTACCATCGCGGGAGGGTTTGGGAACCCTTTGAGGGTTCCCATGTTGACGTCGTCAGGCATCGCGCAGGTGTCGGCCCGTCAGCGTGACGAACACGTCCTCCAGGGTTGCGTGCCGCGTCTCCAGCCGCCCCAGCGCGGCCCCCCGCGCCGAGACCAGCCCGACCAGCGCGGGCAGCGCGCGCGCCGCCTCCGAAACCGTCAGCGCGCACATCCCGTCCTCGGACAGCCGCGCACCGGTCACCGCGGGCAGCGCGAGCAGGTCGCGCTCGGCCAGCGGGGTCGCGCCGGCCTCCAGGTTGAACTCGATCACATGTGCCGCGCCGAGGCCGCGAATCAGCTCCGCCGGCGACCCCTCCTTGATGATGCGGCCGTGGTCGATGATGGCGACGCGATCGCACAGACGCTCGGCTTCTTCCATGTAGTGCGTCGTCAGGACGACGGTCCCGCCGGCGCTGCGGAAGCGCACGACCAGCTCCCACAGCTGGCGCCGCGACTGCGGATCCAGCCCGGTCGTCGGTTCGTCGAGAAAAAGGATATCGGGCTCGCCGACCAGCGCGCAGGCGATCGCCAGCCGCTGCCGCTGCCCGCCCGAGAGCTTGCCGACCCAGGCGTCGCGCTTCTCGCCGAGCTCGACGTCGGCAAGCAACGCGGCGACCGGGCGCGAGCGCCTGTAGAAGCTGCGAAACAGATCCAGCACCTCGGTCACCGTCAGGCGCTCCGGCAGCCGGGTCTCCTGCAGCGCCACGCCGATGCGCTCGCGCAGGCGCACGTCGTCGCGCGCCCACGACATGCCCAGCAATTCCACCGCCCCCGCCGACGGCTGGAGGATGCCCTCGAGGATCTCGACCGTGGTCGTCTTGCCGGCGCCGTTGGGACCGAGCAATCCGAAGCACTCGCCCCGCCGGATCTCCAGGTCCAGCCCGTCGACCGCCACGACCGCCGCGCCTCGCCGGCCGTCATAAATTTTCCGGAGGCCCCGGCAAGAAACCGCCGGCTCGGACTGCGCGGCTTGCATGCCTTCGTATAACAGAATAGCGTCCGCTTGCGATGACCTCCCAATCGACCGTTTTGACTTTCGTGCGGCGGGTATCCGCCGTCGTCAGCCTCGCCGTTTTCGTCTTCGTCGCGCTGGCCGCGCAGGGTTGCGATCACCGCGCGCAGCCGATGGTCCGTTCGGTGCCGGTCGCCCTCGGAGGCGGCCCCGCCGATCCGAAGGTCATCGAGGGCGCGATCGAGATGTCGTTCGCGCGCCGGCACTGGCAGATCAAGGAACACGCGCCCGGGCGCTACGTCGCGGAGTTCGCGGAGAAGGGCCACTCGGCGACGGTCGCGGTCATGTACGACCCGCAGAGCGCGCGCATCGACTACGTCGACAGCTCCGGCCTGCTGTACGCGAACGGCCCGGAGGGTGAAGTGATTCACCGCAACTACAACAACTGGGTCAAGAACCTGGCGAACGATCTCAGGATCAACATGAGCCAGGCCCAGCTGTCGGCCTCTTCGTCTGCGCCTGCTGCGCCTCCTGCGCCCGCGCCTGCGCCAAAGTGACGGTTGCGGAGCGCTACGGCTCCGAGTCCGCTGTCCCCAGGGCCGGGCTCCTTCGGCGCCTTTTTCTGTTCGCGCGTGTCGCTCTCGCCGGAAGTGCTTTCCTGGGGTCGTGGATCGGCGCGGCGGTTCTGGCGGCGGTCCTGTTCCCGCTGTCGCGCCTGCGGCATCGCCGTCAGCCGGCGATCGAGCGCGCGGCGGCTTGCCAGCGCTGGCTGCAGCGCGCGTTCGTCCTGCTGTTCGATTACATGCGGCTGTGCGGCCTGCTGAGCTTCAACCCGCGCGGACTCGACACATCGACGCCCGCCCCGGGCTACGTGATCGTCGCCAATCACCCGACGCTGATCGACGTCGCGGCGGTATCGGCCGTCTTCGGACGCCTGGTGTGCGTGGCCAAGCCGCTGCTCTTCCGCGCGCCGATCATCGGCCAGATCTTGCGCGCCTGTGTCTATCTGAGGGGCGGCGAGATGGAGGGTCTGGCGGGCGGAATGGTCGTGAGCCAGGCGCTCGACCGGATCGCGCAGGGGATGCCGATGCTCGTGTTTCCCGAGGGAACGCGCTCGCCGGCCGGCGGCCTGCGCGCCTTCCGGCGCGGGCCGTTCGAGATCGCTTGCCGCGCGAACGTCCCCGTGCTGCCGATCCTCATCCGCTGCGAACCGGCTGCCCTCGGAAAGGGGACGCCGTGGTACGATATTCCCCCGCGAACGGCAATCTTCACGGTGACACGCCTTCCAGCCATCAGCCCGGCCACCTTCGCGGGGGACGCGGGCGCGATGACCGAAGCGTGCGAGGCGACTTTTCGCCGGCACCTGGGCCTGCCAGCGGCCGAAACGCGTAACCCATCATGACCGACATTCTCGAAGAGCTGAAGAACATGATCGTGCAGACGCTCATGCTCAAAGACGTGAACCCCCAGGAGATCGACGTCGACGCGCCCCTGTTTGCCGAGGGGCTGGGTCTGGATTCGATCGACGCGCTGGAGCTTGCAGTCGAGATCGCCCGCCGGTACAAGGTGCAGATCAAGTCCGACGATGAGAGGAACCGCGAAATCTTCCGGTCGGTGCGGTCGCTGGCGACGTTCATCGCCGAAGAGAAGAAGCGGATGGAGAGCACGCCATGACGCGCGATGAAATCTTCGAGCGCGTCCGTGAGCTGCTGACCAAGACGTTCGGGCTGCCGGCCGAGAAGATCACCCCGACCGCGCTGTTGCAGCAGGATCTGGATCTAGACAGCATCGATGCCGTCGATCTGGTCGTCTATCTTCAGGACTGGACCGGGCGCGAGGTCCCCGAAGAAGCGCTGCGCGCCGTACGAACCGTCGACGACGTCGTCTCGATGGTCGAGAACCACCTGGCGGGAGGCCCTGCACCGCAGGGGCCGCCGCCCGGAGCCGAATAGCGAAAGGCCGTGAGCGGCGCGATGCTGGCGCCTCGCGAGCGGGATCCGGGCTCACCGTTCGCACTGGGCGACGAGCCGCGATCGTGGGGGGAGCTTCTCGCCGACGCCGCACGGCTGGCGCGCGGGCTGCCCGCTGACGCTGCGACCGAGGTGATGGTCGCGTGCGCCGACCGCTACCTGTGCGCTGTCGCGCTGCTCGCCGCATGGCACAGCGGACGCTCGGCGGCGCTGCCGCCGAACAGCCGTCAGGAGACGATCGACCGGCTCTGCGCCGAGCGCGGAATCTCGCTGATCCTGCACGACGGCGGTGGCCAGGGGCAGCTGGGGCTGGACGTGCGGACGCGGCTGGCCGACGCGAATCCGGGCGGCGGTGCGCCGCCCTTCCCGCTCGCATTTCCGCCCGAACGCCGGCTGGTCTGCGTCTACACATCCGGATCGACCGGCTCTCATGTGGCGTGCCCAAAGACAGCAGCGCAGCTGCTGGGTGAAGCGGCGTTGCTGGTCCGGCTGTGGGATCTCGGACCGGGCACGCGCGTGCTCGCGACTGTTCCACCGCATCACCTTTACGGCCTGCTGTTCGGCGTGCTCGTTCCCTTCATGGGCGGCGGCAGCTTCGTGCGCACGACGCCGTTGCACGCCGAGACCATCGCCGCGCAGGCGCGGGCGCGGCAGGCGAACGTGCTCGTCAGCGTCCCGGCCCACCTGCACGCAGTCGCGACGCTGCTGCCCGGCGGTCTGGTCGCGGTGGCCCGGATCTTCTCATCGGGCGCGCCCCTCGACGCGGCAACCGCGTCGGCCGTCACTGCGCTGGCGGGAATCCCGGTGACCGAGGTGCTGGGATCGTCCGAGACCGGCGGCATCGCCTGGCGCGAAAGCGGTGGCGACGGAACCTGGGCGCCGTTCCCCGACGTTCACGTCGCCGCTGACGAAGATGGAACGATGTTGCTGCGGTCGCCGTTCGCGGACGCCGCCGCGGACAGTGGCTGGACGCGGGGCGCCGATCGGATCCACACGCACGCCGACGGCCGCTTCGCGCTGCTCGGCCGCGCCGACGGCGTCATCAAGATCGGTGGCAGCCGCGTCGCGGTCGCCGAGATCGAACGCCTGCTGCGTGAGATTCCGGGCGTCGCCGACGCCGCCGTCGTTCCTGTCGACACGCCGCCGCCCCGCCGACACGAGCTGTGGGCGGCCGTCGTGGCGCCGGCGCTGTCGGTCACGGCCCTTCGTGCCGCCCTCCTCCACCGGCTGGAACCGATCGCGATGCCCCGCCGCTTCCGGCTGGTCGCCGCGCTGCCGCGCGAAGACAACGGCAAGCTGGTGAAGTCCCGCCTGCTGGCGATGTTCGAGGCCCCGGCGACGCCCGAGCAGCGGACCATCGCGCTGACGGTCCCCGCCGACTGGCATTTCTTCCGCGGGCACTTCGACTACTTCCCTATCCTCGCGGGCATCGTGCAGCTGAACGAGATCGTGATGCGCGAGCTGCGCGCCTGCTGGCCGGAGCACCGCCACCTGCGGCGGGTCACCGGCCTCAAGTTCCGCAAGCCGATCGGGCCGGGGGACGCGCTGGAGCTGGAGCTGGTGCGAACGCCGCATCGCGTGGGGGAGCGCGAGCTGGGCTCGCGCGACCCCGTCGCGGGGGGTTCGGGACCCTCTCAGGGTCCCGTTTTGATCAAGGTTGCCTTCGAGCTCCGCCGCGGGACGGCTGTCGCCAGCTCGGGAACGTTCGAATTCCTCCCTGCCGAGCCGGCCTCATGAGCGCGGCGCCGCGAACGTGCGCCGTGATCCCGACGTTCGACAACCCGCTGACCATCGGCGGCGTCGTGAAGGACGTCAGGCGCCACCTCGACGACGTCCTGATCGTCGACGACGGCAGCCACAACGAGGCCCGCCGCGCCCTCGACGAGATCGCGGGCGCGGGCGCCGCCCGCGTGATCCGGCGCGACCGCAACG
>DATMZL010000207.1:0-4417 GCA_035607075.1 Polyangia bacterium | reverse complement strand
CCAGAACGGATCCGACGCGTACTCGCTCCACGACGGCAAGATCCGGGCGCCTTGCGTGACAGTGCCGGTCGTCCCGGTGACGGTGACGTTGGTCAGGTACAGCCGTGACTGGTACATGGAGACCATGTGGTCGTTGTTGGGTCCCCAGGTGCTTTCGGCCGCGACCTTCTCGACGCGGAACTTCTTCCAGTAGTCGCTGTAGTTCACCGTCGGCGAGCTGTTCGGATCGGTGCTGGCGGCAGGATTGATGTTGATCAGCGTCTGCATGCCGATGTCGAGGATCGACAGGTTGGCGCCGTTGACCGTGTCCGATCCGCCGATGGTCAACGCCATCAGCTTGCCGTCCTGGCTGATCGCGTGGCAGCCGATGCAGTGGCCCTTCCCGGCGCCGTTGTTCACGGCGGCGGGCGCTCCCTGGTACGAGGGCGAGCTCTTGGGGCCGCCGTCATCGGTCCAGGTGACCTCGGGTTTGGGTGTGCCGTTCGTGAAGTCGTAACGGTAGATGGCGGTGCCGTTGGTCTGCGCCGGATCGAGGAGGATGTACGTACCCGGGGTGGGCGGCGCGTTCTCCTGCGTGGCCTTGGGCGGGTTCGGGATCGTCGACCAGTAGTAGATGCCGCCCGACAGGCCGATGTTGGCCCAGGCGACGCTGATCGGCGCCGATTCGACCGGCGCCGACGCGCCGTTCGTGAACACGCGCGCCGTCATCTTGATGTCCTGCCGCTCGCTTGTCGCGATGAACAGCTGCGTCAGCGACAGCGGCATCTTCACGTAGCAGCCCGTCCCCGGAAAGGGATCGGCCGCGCCGCCCGGCCCGGAGGGGTTGGTGTCGTCGGAGGCGGAGCAGTTCGCGTAGTAGCTGACGTCGAGCCCATCGGCCTGGAAGCTGAGGCGCGCGATCGCGTTGTTCCCGGGCGCATTGATCTGCGCGTAGATAGGCGCCAGGTTCGCCGGGAACAGCGCGTGGTCGAGCGGATAGGCGATGCTCGTCGTCCCGGAAGGCGTCGCGTCGAGCACGGTCTTGTTGTTGTTCCCCTGGTCGAAACCGGTGCCGAAGATCGCACCCGTGAACGTCGCGTTCAGCGACGCCGACGCCGTGAACGGCCCGCTCTTCGCGTGTATCCCGTAGGTGCCGGGCGCGCTGGCCATGGCGGTGCCGTTCTGGAGGCTCACCCCTTTGAGGTCCGCGTACCAGGTCACCTGCTTGGTCACGTCCGTCACCACGCCGTTGATCTTGCCGCTGGCCGTGAACTGCACGGGCGGCCCGCTCAGCACGCCGTTGGTCGAAGTCAACGTGACGGTGCCGGTCGGCGGCGTGATATCCAGCGACTCGAGGCCGGCGATCGGCGGCATGGTGCCGATCCCGCCGAGACCGCCGGTGCCGGTGGCGTTCGTCGAGCCCGGCTTGACGCCCGCGCAGCCACCGGTTGCCAGCACCAACGTCATCGCGGCGCAGGCCATGAAAGCGAGGACCATTCGAAGCTGCATAAGTGGTTTCATGTCCAGGGCTCCAGCGTTGAGGAACGGAAGCGGCATTTTCGTGACGTCACGACGTCGAACCGGGCGAAACCGCCGCAATTTATGGGCAAACACTCTACTGCGCGACCCGTTTGAAAGCCAGCCGGCGGGCTTCGGTCTTGACGCGATCGGTGGCCACGGCACACGATGGTCGTCATGAAAAAATCGTCCTGGATCGTCCTGTGCGCCGCGTTGGCCGTCGGCGCGACCAGCGTGGGCTGCAGCAGCGGCCTCAAGTACAAGGTCGACGACGCGTCGCTCGACAGCGTTTCGGCAGGCGAGAAGAAGGGTGTGTTCGACGCCAAGAACGAGGTGGAGGTCGCCAACAGCGAGCTGCGCACGGCCCAGACCGGGCTGGACGCGCTGGACCGCGATCGCGACGTCGCGAAGAACGAGAAGAAGCAGGCGGACCTGGAGGTCGAAAAGGCCGCGACCGAAGAAGAGTCTGCGGTCGCGTCGCGCGACGAGAACCGCCACAACAAGGCGAAACAGGGCAAGGAGGTCGCCAGCCTCGGCGTGAAGGTCGCGGAGGCGAAGCTGGAATGGCTGGACCAGAAAGAGGACGCGCTGAAGGCGCAGCGCTCGGCGGCCGAGGCGCACCAGAAGGCCGCCGAGGCGAAGACCGAATTCGAGAAGGCGAAGCTGGCCCAGCAGAAGAACATCAAGCCGGATTCCGATTTCTCGGTCGGCAACTACGAGAGCCAGTGGAAGGACAAGAACAGCGACTGGGAATCGGCGAAGAAAGACGCCGAGTCCGAGCAGAAGAAGGCGACCGAGCGCGAGCAGAAGTGGAAAGAGATGGTTGCGCAACATCAGAAGCTCCGCGGGTAGCGCAACCGCGCCCCAGGCCCCGAAAAGCCGCGGGAACCCTTTGACGGTTCCAGCCTGAATCGCCTCTGGCGATCAAAACCCGCCTGGACTAGGCTGATTCTTCGGGGATCTTTCTTCTTGAGCACCAGCGACCGAGAGACCCTAGTCGCCAGCGCAGCGGCCGCCGGGGTCGAACCGGCGCCGGAGTCATCAGACTACGTTCTGACGGCTGACACGGCGCGTATCCTCGTCGTCGACGACGAGAAGGTGATCCGCGAGATCCTCGCCGACTTCCTCAGCATGGAAGGCTACGTCGTGCAGGCTGTCGAGGACGGCGCGGAGGCGCTCGCCGAGCTGAAGAAGCGCAGCTACAACCTGGTGATCTCGGACCTCAAGATGCCCAACATGGGCGGTCTCGAGCTGATCGCCCGCATCACCGAGGAGAGCATCCCCGTCCTGACGGTGATCATGACCGGCTTCGGCACCGTCGAGACGGCGATCGAGGCGATGAAGAAGGGCGCCTACGACTACATCCTGAAGCCGTTCAAGGTCGAGGAGGTCATTCACATTGTGCAGCGCGGGCTGGATCGCCAGCGCCTGCAGCACGAGAACATTCGCCTCAAGGACGCGCTGTCGATCTACCGGATCAGCGAGGCGATCGCGTCGTCGCTGGCTGTCGACAAGGTGCTGGACCTGGTGCTCGACGCGACCATCGACACCGTCGACGCCGACGTCGTCAGCCTGCTGCTGGAAGACCCGAAGAAGGAAGGTCACTTCACGGAGCGGATGCGCAAGGTGTCGGAGCGCGCCGAGCCGAACGTCGAAGCGCCCGCGCTGAACCTCGACGAGGTGCTGCCGCTGTTTCGTGAAGACCGGCCGCTGCTGGTCAGCGGCAGCCGCGCCTACCGTTACATCGCGTCGCCGCCGCACGATCTGGATCGCCAGCTGGTCAGCTTCTGCAGCATCCCGCTGAAGCTGAACCAGCGCATCATCGGCATGCTGAACGCGTACAGCTACACGCGCGGCAGCAAGTTCAGCGAGGGACAGCGCAAGATGCTGTACGTGCTCGCCAGCCGCGCCGCGGTCTCGATCGAGAACGCGCGCCTCTACGAGAACCTCGTCGACGCGAACAAGGATCTCACGCGGGCGAACGTGTCGCTGGAGGAGAACTTCAAGCAGACGATCATCGGCTTCGCGCACGCGCTGGAGGAGTCGGACCGCTACACGCGCGGCCATTCCGAGCGCGTCGCGATGTACGCGCGCCTGATCGCGGTCGGCCTCAAGATGAGCGGCCCCGAGATCGACACCGTCGTGAAGGTCGGCCTCATGCACGACGTCGGCAAGATCGGCGTGCGCAACGACAAGCTGAACAAGCCCGGGAAGCTGACGCCCGAAGAGCTGGCGATGTTCCGGTCGCACCCGGCCAAGGGCAAGCGCATCCTCGAACCGATCCCGTTCATGCGCGACATCGTGCCGGGCTGCTATTGCCACCACGAGGCGTGGGACGGATCGGGCTACCCGCAGGGCCTGATGGGCGATCACATCCCGCTCATCGGCCGCATCGTCGCCGTCGCCGACGCGTACGACGCGATGACGTCCGACCGCGCTTACCGCAAGGCGCTGCCCCACGAGATCGCGTGCGGCGAGCTGGAACGCTGCGTGGGCTCGCAGTTCGATCCCGAGATCGTCCCGGTGTTCCTCGCGCAGATCGAAGAGTTCCGGCGCATCGAAGCGACAGCGGGCCGCTTCATCCCGCGTTAGCCGCAGGATGACGCTCGCGAACGCGTCCGCCGAGGCGGTCGTGAGCGCCCTCTCCGCCGCCCAGTCGGCCCACCTGACGTTCGACTTGATTTTGCGCTAGTCGCTCCGCTGCTCCCGGAAATTCGTTTCTTGTGGAATCCGTGCGCACGCGCGATCCTCGGGCACCCATGGGCCGAACGCGGGGGCGTAAGACTGCCGACACGCTCATCAAGGGTAGCGGCACCCGGACGGGCGGTGACAGCGGTGGCGGTGGCAGCGGTGGCAGCGGTGGCAGCGGTGGATGGGTCCGTCCGCCCTCGGCGGAGCTGGTGGATCAGGGGGAGATCGG
>DATMZL010000217.1:0-2625 GCA_035607075.1 Polyangia bacterium | reverse complement strand
CTATAATGATGCGTGGCCGACGTTTTCCCGGAGACGCGCTGGACGCGCATCGTCGCGGCGCGCGGCAACGCGGAGCTGCGGCGCGCGGTGCTCGACGAGCTGGTCGCGTCGCGCTGGCAGCCGCTGTACATCCACCTGCGCAAGCAGGGGCTGCCGCCGGATCGCGCGCAGGACGTCGTGCAGGGCTTCCTGGTGCATCTGCTCGAACGTGACTTCCTGGCGCGACTCGATCCGGGACGCGGCCGGCTTCGCGCGTACCTGAAGACGGCGCTCGCGCACTACCTGGCCAACCTGCACGCGGAGGAGTCCGCGCAAAAGCGCGGCGGTGGGCGCGCGGCGCTGTCGTTCGACGACGTCGAGGCGCTGATCCCGGCGGCGCCCGACGATCCGGCGGCGGCGTTCGATCGCGAGTGGGCGCTGGGCTTGTTCGAGAGCGCGCTGGCGGCGCTGGAGGCCGAGCTGGCGTCGGGCGCGCGGCGCGGCCCCGTCGCCGTCGTGCGCCAGCTATTCCGGTTCGGCGAGGCGCCGCCCTACGAAACGCTGGCGGCCGAGCACGGCATGACCGTGCCGCAGCTGAAGTCGTTCGTGCATCGCGCGCGCGGCCGCTTTCGCGAGCTGCTGCTGGCGCGCATCGCCGATACCGTGCACACGCCGCAAGAAGCCGAGGCCGAGCTCGGCGACCTGCTGAAAGCGCTGACCGCGTGAGCGCCCGCGCCGCCGCCTGCCCGCGTTGCGGCGCGCTCGATCCGTCCGGGCGGCTGTCGATCTGCCCGCGCTGTCTCCTCGACGGCGTCCGCAACGCCGACGAGAACGACGGCGCGCCGTCGTCTGCGACGGGCGCGCTGCCGCGGCTGGGAACCGACACGCTGGTCCTCGAGGCCGAGCTCGGACGCGGGGGCATGGGGCGCGTATTCCGGGCACGCGACGAACGCCTGGGCCGATCGGTCGCGGTCAAGGTGCTGCGCCCCGAGAGCGCCGCCAATCCCGACTTCCGGGCCCGGTTCGCGCGCGAGGCGCGGACGCTGGCGCGGCTCGAGCACCCGGGCATCGTCGCCGTTCACGACTTCGGCACCACGCCCGACGGCGACGGCTACCTGGTCATGCAGCTGGTGTCGGGCGGATCGATCGCCGATCGGCTGCCGCTGCCCGTCGCCGACGCGCTGACGATCGCGATCGAGCTGTGTGGCGCGCTCGCGTACGCGCACGGCCGCGGGATCATCCACCGCGACATCAAGCCCGAGAACGTCCTCATCGGCGACGACGGGCGGGCGCGGCTCAGCGACTTCGGCATCGCGCGCCTCGTCGACCCGTCGCCCGAGGAGGGGCCGCTCACGCGCCCGTCGATGGTGCTGGGAACGCCGGGCTACATGGCGCCCGAGGCGCGCGCCGGCGCAGCGCCCGATCCGCGCATGGACGTCTACGCGGTCGGCGTGCTGCTCCAGCACATGCTGACCGGGCGACGTCCCGACGCTGGTGCCGACGGCGGCGGCGGCGTCGTCGCTGTATCGACGGGCGGCATGACCGCGCCCGCCGTGCCACCGGCGATCGCGGCGGTGATCGCGCGCGCGACGGCGGTCGATCCGGCGCGGCGCACACCCGGCGCGAAGACACTGGGCGACGAGCTCGCGGCGTTGGCGGCGCGGTTCAAGACGGTCCCGCACGCGGTCTTCGATCCGCCGCCCGAAGAGCGCGTCTGGCGGGGCGCCGTCGCGCTGCTCGCGGCGGTCGCGACCGCGGTCGCGCTGTACGCGGCGCTGGCGTCGCTGGTTCCCCGCACGGTCGCCGCCGAGGACACCCTGCCGTTCACGTCGTTCGGAGTCCAGCGGCTCGCCGACGGCCGCGTGCTGACGCGCGCGCGCTTCGAGGTCTGGCCGACGCTGGGCGCGGCCCTCGCGATCGCGATCGCCCTCGCCACGTACGGCCTGCTCCGGCGTCACTGGCGCACCGCGGGGGTTGAACGCCACGTCCCTGATCGCCCACTCACCGGTACGCGCCGCGTGCTCCGCATCGGCGCCGCCCTGTTCGCCTTGTTCCTGGTCCACCAAGCGCTCGCGCGCGCGGGCGCCGGGGCGGCCGTCAGCACCATCCCCGTCATCGCCGGTTCCTTCGAGCTGGTGATGGTCTATCTGTTCTGGGACGCGGTGCTGGAAGCGCAGCAGACCCACCGATCGCTCGCGCGCGAGCCCCTGCTGTGGCTGGGGCTCGCGCTCGCTTTGTTCCCGCCGACCTACGCCAACCTGGCGTGGCTGGTCGGCCCGTTCGGTAACTGAATCAACAAGTAACCGCTACTTGACCTGGGCGCGGATCTCGCCGTCCGGGAACATCGTCGAGTGGATGTTCACGTACGTCATCTGGTTGAGCATGTCGTTCATCTGGACCGTGCTCATCGTCGCCGTTCCCGTGACGGTGCCCGACGTCGCGGACGGCACGGTCAGCGGCATGATCACTGCCGCCGTCGAGCCAACCGCGGCTGGCCCGTGAATGTGAGCGGCCGTCGCGGTCGACGACAGATTCTGGAACGAACCCGTAACGGTGATCGCCCCGGTCGCCTTGTTCAGCATGACCTGGACGTTGCCCGTGGCGGCGCTGGTGTTGGCCGGCACCTCCTGCGTTCCAGTCAGCGAC
>DATMZL010001543.1:0-2792 GCA_035607075.1 Polyangia bacterium | reverse complement strand
GAAGCTGTTCGACGGCGACAGCTTCGCCAGCGGCGCGCAGCTCGCCGCCGGCCAGCCGTTGCCGTTCATCCAGCAGGTGCTCGCCCAGCTCAACGATCCGGCGACGGGGCAGGCGACCCGCGACAGCTGGTTCGACAACTTGCCGCAAGATGAAGCTGGCTCTGCGCTCGAGTATTCGGCGACCGTGACCGACCACGCGACCCAGACGACGCGCAACGCCTATAACTTCGCGCTCGCGCGCGTGCACATCCAGGGAGCGAACGGCGCGGCGAACGTGCGCGCTTTCTTCCGCGTGTTCCGCTACACGGCAACGAACCTGGCGTTCGACGACAGCGACACGGGCACCTACCGCGTCTTCCCTGGCGCCGGAGGCGTCGACGTGCCGCTCCTGGGTTTCGACTCGACCAACGCCGTGGCCTCGATCCCCTTCTTCGCGACGGACCGCGTGTCGTCGTCGCAGAGCATGAAGACCCAGCCCGCGGATTCCCCGAACGTCTTCACCTTTCCGACGGGCAGCACGGCGGAGCAGTGGCGCTACTTCGGCGTCTGGCTGGACATCAACCAGGACACACCCAACTCGCGCCTGCCCGCCACGCGCATCGCCGCGCACCCCGACGGCGGCTTCACAACCGCCGAGGTCGAGCCCATCCGGTCGATCCTGATCGACGCGCACTGCTGCCTGGTCGCGGAGATCCGATACGACGGCGATCCGACCGTGCCGGGCGCCTCACCGGCGGTGTCTGACAACCTGGCCCAGCGCAACCTTGCCATCGTGCAGACCGACAACCCCGGCGCCGCGATCACTCACACCGTCGAGCACAGCTTTCTCTCCGATCTCGGCGGCCGCAGCGCCGGGCACCGTACCTTCGGTCCTTCGGTGCTGATGACGGCGGCGGCTCGCGAACGCATGGCGCAGAACCTGGCGGGGGTGCGCGCCTTCAACCAACCATCGCCGGACATGCGCGAAGTGGCGCGCCGGGGAAAGCGCACCGACGAGAGCGTGTTCGAGCGCTTCCTGGTCGAGGCGCGCGCCGAGATGGCGAAGCGCGTTCCTCTGGTCTTCGACGCGGTCGACTGGCAGAGCACATCCGCCGTGACTGACGAGCTCATGTTCCGATGGAACGGGCTTCCGCGCTCGTCTCGGGTCGAGCTGCGGCTGCCGGGCGTCAATGCCGAGCAGGTGACCAACCTGCGCGCGCTTCGCCACGCGCCACCCGACGTCAAGATCGTCGACTCGCACACGCTGGCGATCTCGCCATCGGACGTCACCTACATTCCGCTGCCGCCGACCACGCGCCTGGTCGCGGGGGTCGCCACGATCGTGCTCCCAGAGGGCGTGCGCAAGGGCCAGCGCTGGAAGATCGACGTCACGCAGCTGCGCGGTGCTGCCCGTCAGATCACGGGCGGATTCCAGATCGATGTTCAGGTGCGCACCGCTGACGCCATCGT
The DNA here is from genome assembly GCA_035607075.1 of Polyangia bacterium. GTDB lineage: Bacteria > Myxococcota_A > Polyangia > Fen-1088 > Fen-1088 > JADGRB01. The sequence goes on along the minus strand of DATMZL010001543.1, from coordinate 1,343 downwards.
CGACGATGAGCAGCGCCTGCTGAACGTGCTTTTCACGCGGCTGGCGCGGACGACACGCGACGATCTCTGGCGGCCGATCCTGGAGCGCCGGGTGTCGATCACGCGGGCGCGCCTCATTGCCCTGGCCAAACGCGCCGGCGTCGCCTGGTCCGATCCGTCGACGTGGACCGACGGCGATGGCCGCCAGCACCCGGTCGCCGGGCCCCGCATCCGCGTCGTGCTCGAGCGGATCGAGCTCGAAGAACCGCACCCCTGTCGATCGCGCGGCCGGGTGGTCGTGCGCGCGCGTGCGCGAACCGCCGACAACGGCGGCGTCGAGCAGCGCCATCACGTGGGCCCGCTGACGTTCGCGGCTTCGCACGGTCGCGTCGCCATCGAGCGCACCATCTTCGAAGGTTTCGCTGACACAAACCTGGCGATCGATCTCAATGTCGTTGATGTCCCCGAGGTCGTCCATGTCCGTCCCCTGGACGACGACGTTTCCTGGACCTTCCACGACCCGCGGTCGCCGCGGTACCGCCGCATCTTCTCGGGCGCCGCCTCCCGGTGGCTGGGCGACTACACCCCCACCGACGAGGCGATCGATCCCGAGGACCTGGGCAGCTGGCGCGTCTGGTACCGCATCGAACGGGCTTGAGACAGGTGTCACATCGGTCGGACGATGCTTAGGTTTTACGACCGATACGCATGATCGAGGGCCTCTGGTACAAAAACGCCGTCTTCTATTGCTTGCACGTGGGCACGTTCATGGATGCTAACGGCGATGGCGTCGGCGACTTCGAGGGACTCATCCGCCGTCTCGACTACCTGGCCGGCCTCGGAGTCACGGCGCTGTGGCTGATGCCCTTCCAGCCCACTCCGAACCGCGACGACGGCTACGACATCTCCGACTACTACGGCGTCGATCCGCGCTTTGGCAGCTCGGGCGATTTTGCCGAGCTCACGCAGCAGGCGCGGGCGCGGGGGATACGCGTGATCATCGACCTGGTCATCAACCACACCTCCGACCGCCACCCGTGGTTCCAGCAGGCGCGGCGCGATCCGACGTCGCGCTTTCGCGACTACTACTGCTGGTCGCCAAAGCGCCCGCCCGGCGCCAACCGCGGGATGGTGTTCCCCGGGGTGCAGAAGAGCACCTGGACCTTCGATCGCGGAGCGCGCGCGTGGTACTTCCACCGCTTCTACGACTTCCAGCCCGACCTCAACATCCAGAACCCGGCGGTGAAGGAAGAGATCCGCAAGGTGATGGGCTACTGGCTGCAGCTCGGCGTGGCCGGTTTTCGCGTGGACGCGGTGCCGTTCGTGCTCGAAGAGGCCCCGCGCGGCCGCGGCCCGGCGCCCAT
>DATMZL010001071.1:0-4179 GCA_035607075.1 Polyangia bacterium | reverse complement strand
CAGTGGAGCAACAACTGCGCGGGCGGCAACACCATCAAGACGGCGCAGCAGTGGGGCGACCTCGTTCGCGCCATGTATCCGGGCTACACGGGACACCGGCCGCGCGTCCAGACCATGCAGGGCGACGCCGACATGACCATCAGCTACAAGAACACGGGCGAATCCATCAAGGAGTGGACGAACGTCCTCGGTCTCAGCATGACGCCGACGTCGATGGACACCGGGTACAAGCCGTCCGGCTCGTCGTTCACGTACAACCGGCAGTTCTGGAAGAACTCCTGTGGCCAGCAGGTCTACGAGGCCTGGACGGCGCCGGGGGCAGGGCACTCGATGACGTACGAGGAGAACGAGATCCTGAAGTTCTTCGGTCTCCAGGCGGCCAACGCGCCCGATCCGGAGATGGACTGCACCGGTGGAACCGGTACGGGCGGAACGAGCGGGGGCGGCGGCACGACAGGCGCAGGTGGAACGACCGGCGCGGCCGGTAGAGGCGGCGCGGGCGGCACGACCGGCGCGGCCGGCCGCGGCGGCACGACGGGCGGCGGCGGGATGGGCCCCGGCACGGGCGGGATGGGCCCTGGCACCGGCGGCATGAACGCCGGCACGGGCGGCGCCGTCGGAAACGGCGGTACCACCGGAAGCGGCGGCTCGATCGGTCCGACGGGCGGCACGACCGGCTCGGGCGGATCCGCCATCTCCGGAACCGGCGGCGACGGAGCCGGCGGCAGCTCCGATCAGGGCGGCACCAGCGGCGCGGCCGGCGTGCAAGGCGGCGCTGGCTCCAACGGTCAAGCCGGCACGACCGGCGCGGCCGGCACGACCCAGCCACCAGGTGAAGACACCCCGAACGGCTGCGCCTGCGCGGTCACGAGCCACGAAGAGCGCTTCGTCGTCGCGCCGTTCCTGCTCGCGGCCATCGCGATCATCTTCCGCCGCCGGCGCCGGTAAAGCGCCAGCCTCGCGCCCGCAGCCAGATCTAGTACCCGCAGCCGAGCTGCGTGCACGCGACGCGCGCGCGTGCACCTCGTCGACGCTGCAGATCGTTCGCGAAGCCGTCGCCGAGATCCCGCCACGACGACGGCAAATCGAATAAAAGGTACGCCATGCACCCGGCGACTATCGCCCACACGCTGATCGCTGCGCGCGCGCAGCGCGTGGCAGAGCTCGCGCGCCTCTACGGCCGACTCGAGGATGCGGTCGCCGCGGGCGGCGCGGATGGCGATACGGCGCGAGACGCGCACCGTGCGCTGAGCGCACGCATCGTCGAATGGGAGGCGACCGACCTCGAGGAGGAACGGCGCGACGTCGTCCAGCTGGCTGCGAACGAGCGGGAGGCGATGCTCCGCGACGTCGACCGCGCAATCGCGCACGCCGAGCGATACGGCGACGAGACGGCGTCGACGGAGGACGAGCGGGCGGCGCTCGAGGAGCTGCGGCACTTCCGGCGCCAGTTCCCCACCAGCCTGCCACGCGCAGCGCTGGTCCGGTTTCGCCGTTCGGCGGCGCGCGGCAAGCGCCTGGAGGCGCTGGGCGGCCCGGCGTTCACGCTTCGCACCGAAGCGGGCGTGCTCCTCGGCGCACTGGCGTCGGCGACCGCGCCGATCGCGCCCGGCGACGTGCAGTTCGATCCGGAGAACGGATTCCGCGGGACGTTCGGGTACGGTCTAGAAGCGTGCGCGCTCCGCACGCCGGGTGCCGCCGGTTCCGTCGATCTCGGGCTGGGCGCATCGGCCGCGGTCGCCGCGCTGCTGGCCGTCACGGACGAAGATCTCGAGGGCATCTACGAGCGCTGGCGGGACGACGAGGACGGGTCGCACCTGTTCGCGCCGTATCCCTTCGTGCCGCGCGGGCGGTTCCGGGGCACGAACCCGACGGAGCTCGTCTCCAGCTACCTCAGCTCGACGGGACCGATCGGGTGGGCCGGCGGAGACGACGTGGCCACCGTCGCGCGCGCGCTCCGCGCGGTCGCCGTCGAGCAGCCGGACTTCGCGGCGGCGCTTCGCGCGTGCGCCGAGAAAGTCGAAGCGGCGGCGCGGCAGGGTCACGCGGTGATCGGCCTGATCGAATACGTTCCGCCCGAGAACGAAGGCTGGCGCAAGTGGCTGGTCGACAACGGCGACGAGGACGAGAACGCCTGATGCGAATCCAGCTCCGGAAGCTCTCCGATCGAGAGCACGAGCTCGCGATCGTGCGCGACGACGGCCAGCGCGAGGCCGTCACGTGCGAGACCCGGAGCCTCTTCATGCACGACCTCATTCATTACGCCGTCGAGGGCGCGGCGGCGATCGCAACCGGGTTCTGGGGCCGCCTCGCCCACGGCCGCACGCTGGCGGAGATGAACGATCGCGCGGGCCTCGCGTCGGCCGACGAGGCGACCGAGCTGGCCACCGTCGAGCGTTTCGTGGGCGCGCTCTCCGGTGCGGCGAAGGGCGTCGCGGCGGCCGAGGTGGTCGCCGGAATGGAACGCTACGCAACCGCGCTGGGCAGCACGCCGCCACCCTGGCTGACCGAGCCGCTGGTCGTCGCCGTCCAGGAACGCCTTCGCCGCCTGACCGGCGCCTGGCGCGCCACGCCGCACGGCGGAACGCTGGAGCTCGAATGGCCGCCTGTCCGGTTAGGGTGAGGGTCCCGCCCTCACTTCTTGCGGCGGGCGGCGATGCGCGCGTCGGCGCCTTCCCAACCGACGTCGATCGCCTGCCCGGGCTGGTCCAGGTCGACGATCACCGGCGCGTGATCCGACGGGATCGGCTTTCCCTTGCGCGCCTCGCGATCGATGTCGGCCCATACCACGCGCTCGGCGATCGGCCGCGTGACCAGCAGGTGATCGATGCGCATGCCGTAGTTCTTGTGGAACATGCCGGCGCGGTAGTCCCACCAGCTGTAGCGATCGCCTTCGGCGTGCAGCTTGCGGTACGCGTCGGTCAGTCCCCACGCGCAGAGATCCGCGAACGCCTTGCGCTCGGGCGCAGAGACGTGTGTGCCGCCGTGACAGCGCGCCGGATCCCACACGTCGGCGTCGACGGGGGCGACGTTGAGGTCGCCGCCCACGACCAGCGCTTCGTCGGGCCGCCGCGTGTCGACCAGCCACTGCTGCAGCCGCCGGAACCACGCGAGCTTCGCCTTGTAAAAGATGGAATCGACAGTGCGCCCGTTGGGCGCGTACAGACTGACCACGCGGATACCGTCGCAGACCCCGGCGATCATGCGGGGCTCGCGCAGCGGCTCGTCATCGGGCGCGTCGGCCGTCGCGGGCGCATCCAGCGGCAAGCCGAAGTTGGTGATCACGTCGGTGATCGGTTGCCGGCTGGCGATCGCGACGCCATTCCAGCCGCCCGCGCCGTGGTGGGCCAGCTGGTACCCGAGCCGCGCGAAGTCGTCGCGGGGCACGTCGCCGTCGCTCAGCTTCGTCTCCTGCATCAGCAGGATGTCGGGCCGCGCGCGTTCGAGCCACCACGTCACCTTCGGCAGGCGGGAGCCCAGCGAATTGACATTCCAGGTTGCGATCCTCATGGCGTTGCGCCGGCAGTGTAGCGCGCGAGCGGGGGCGCCTCCGACTGCTTCGCTAGGTCGGAATGCGCACGACGAGCTCGCCGGTCCGCGGCGTCATCACCATCTGTTGAACGGTGATCGCCATCCGGACCGATGAATCGCCGAGGATGCCGAGACAGGCCGCTGCATCGGCGGGCAGCCCGTCGCGCAGCAGCGCGACCGCGCGATCGAAGCGCCCGCACGCGGTCTCCTCGAGGCGGCTCCCCACCCGACCATCACCGACGCCGGTCAGGCTGCGATAGTCGTTCGTCACCGCGACGAACCCGGCCTCTGGCCCGCGAATCGCCGCGCGGGTCGACGTCCGTTCGACGACGGCCATCTCACCGTTCCGGGTACCCGTCACGAGCAGCAGGCAGTCGGCGGCGATCGGCGAGCGTTCGAGCACACTGACCGCTTCGCGAAAATCGGCACACCGTTCGAGCACGTCGCGGATCAGCAGGACCACAGGCGGCGCGAGCGATGGGCGCTCGCTGCTGATCACCGCGTTCAGCGTGATCGCGAATCGGCCCGGCGCCAGGCCCGAGAGCGCTCCCACGAAACCAGGCCAGCTCACCATCTGATAGGGACCGACGGACGTCCCGCCCCGGACGCGCACGACGCACGTCAATCGCGCGAGCATGTCGTCCTCGG
>DATMZL010001494.1:0-2415 GCA_035607075.1 Polyangia bacterium | reverse complement strand
CGACCTGGCACTGGCCGCCCTGACAAACGCCCGAGCAACAATCGGCGTTCGCGGTGCAGGCCTCGCTCTCCACCTTGCACAGCCCGCCGCCGCAGCGGCCCCCGAAGCAACCGAGCGAGCAGCAGTCCAGCGCCTTCGTGCACGCGACGCCGTCCGCGAAGCACGCGTTCGTGCATTGCACGACGCCGGCCTGACCCGTCACCGGCTCGCAGCGGCCGCTGCAGCACTGCGCGTTCTCCGTGCAGTCTGTCGCGGGGCCCTGACAGGCGCCGCCGCCCGGACCGATCCCGGCGCCCGCACCTGTCGCGCCGCCGATCCCGGTCCCGCCCCGCCCCGCCGTCCCGACGGTGATGCGGCCCGCGCCACCGTCGGCCCCGAGGCCCGGCGCCGCAGCGCCACCGCCGCACGACGCGACGAAGACGACGGCGATCAAGACGATCGAGGACGGGGACAATTCGCGATGACCAAAGCTTGCGCGCATGCGCCTACCGTGCCCGCGCGCGCGGCCGCGGTTGAAAGCCGCCTGCGCCGTCCGTGTTACGCTCGATCTTCGCGTGCTCGCGTTTTCCGTCGTCCATTCGTTGCGGGCGCTCGCTGCGCTGGTCGTGCTGCAAGCGCCGGCCGCGCCGACGACGGCGGCGCCCGGCGATCAGACGATCCTGTGGTTTCGATCGGCCGACGCGCCGACGATCGACGCGCGCGCGCTGCTGGATGCTGTCGCCGTTTACACGCGCGATCTCGGCCTGACGGTGCGCGCCGCCGCGGAGCCGGCGCCGGTTCCCGCGGACGCCCGGTCGGCGCGCGACGCGGCGACGGCGTTGCGCGCGCAGGCCGCGCGCCTCGGCTTCTGGTGTGAGATGCGACCCGGCGCCGACGTCGCCGTGCTGACCGTCGTCGGCGCCGACGCGCATCTGGAGCTGCACCTCGTCGAGCGCACCGGCGCGCACGAGGCCGAGCTGTATCGCGCGATCGGGCTCAAGCTGCGCAGCGTGCTGACCGGCACCGCGGTGCCCGAGCCGCCGCCCGCGCCGCGCGCGCCGCCGCCCGCCGTTCCCGCGCCCGAGCCGCCCGCGACGCCGCCCACGATCGGCGCGCGCGCCGAGCCTGCGACGCCGTCGCCTGCGCGGCGGCCGTTCCTGTCGCTCGGCTATCGCTTCTCATCGCCGGTCGACGACGCGTCACCGCGCCACGCGCTGGCGATCGACGGCGCGTTACCGCTCGGACGCTTCGTCGAGATCGACGCCGGTACGGAGCTGGCGCCGCGCCGCGCGGACACCGTCGACACGGATACGATCTCGATCTTCGACTGGCCGATCATCGCCGGCGCGCGCGTCGTTCGGCGGAGCGGGCGCGCGACCCTCGGCGGCGGCCTCTTCGCGGCCCTTCACCTGCTGTGGGCGTCGGCGAACGGCGGCGACGGCATGACGCAAAGCGCGTTCACGGCCGCCGGGGGCGCGGGCGCCGAGCTGCTCGGCCGCCTCCACCTGACGGGCGCGCTGGCCGCCGAGCTGCGCGTCTATGCCGAGGTGCCCGTCCCCACGACACATTTCTCGCTGCGAGGCCACCAGGCTGTCGACATGGGGGCCCGCGCCGGGGCCGGCCTCAGCCTTGCTTTCCCTGCCCCTTGAGCGTGATTTCAACCATTTTGGGTTCCGGCGGTACCATTCCGGGTGTGGAGGATCCGCGCGGCGCCATGCCCCCGGTAGCGAAGGCCGACGACCCGGTGATGGTCGCCGGCTGCCGCGCCGGTCAGGCCTCCAGCCTGGAGCAGTTCTTCGTCACGCACGTCCGCTACGTCGAGCGCGTGATCTCGCGGCTGACGGGTCCGACGCCGGATCTCGAGGACTTGGTCCAGACCACCTTCATCCAGGCGTTCCAGAGCTTCGGCCGCTACCGCGGCGAGGCGAGCCTCAAGACGTGGGTCACGCGCATCGCCGTCCACACCGCGCTTCACCAGTTGCGTTCGGGCGTGCGCCGCGCGGTCCCGCTCGAGCTGGTGACCGACGCCGACGAACCGAACGATCCGGGCGCGCCGGCTGACCAGCAGGCCGAGAGCCGTCAGCTCGCGCGCCGCCTGCACGCCCTGCTGGATCGAATCGCGCCCAAGAAGCGGGTCGCGTTCCTGCTCTACACGATCGAGGAGTATTCGATCGAGGAGGTGGCGGCGCTGACGGAGGCCAGCAAGGCGGCGACTAAGTCGCGCATCTGGTTCGCGCGCCGCGAGCTGATGGCGATGGTCAAGGGACAACCGGATCTGCGTCAACTGATCGAGTCTTCGGGAGCACAGTCATGGCGATGAGCTGCGGTCAGATTGGTCGATTGTCCGTCGCTTCCGCGGGTGGGCACGCGAGCGAGGCAGAGCGCCTGGAGCTGGAGGCTCACCTCGCGACGTGCGCGCGCTGCGGCGCCGAGCAC
>DATMZL010000230.1:0-2870 GCA_035607075.1 Polyangia bacterium | reverse complement strand
CGGGTACTTCCTGATCGTCTGGGACATCGTCCGGTTCGCGCGCTCGCGCGGGATAATGACCCAGGGCAGGGGCTCGGCCGCGAACTCCGCCGTCTGCTTCGTCCTGGGGATCACCGCCGTCGATCCGGTGCGGATGGATCTGCTGTTCGAACGCTTCCTGTCCGAGGAGCGCGTCGCCGCCGCCGACAACGCGGCCGACCGGATGCCCGACATCGATCTGGATCTGCCGTCGGGCGATCGCCGCGAGCTGGTGATCCAGCACGTCTACGAGAAATACGGCGCGCGCGGCGCGGCCATGACGGCGAACGTGATCACCTACCGCCCGCGCATGGCGGTGCGCGACGCGGGGCGCGCGCTCGGGCTCGCGGAGGAGCAGCTCAATCGCATCGCCAAGCACCTGCCCATGTGGTTGATGGCCGGCGACGAGCCGCTGGAGACGCACCTGGCGGCGGCCGGCTTCCCGCCGACGGAGCACCGCAACCGTCTGATCGGCGCGGCCGCGCGCGGCCTGCTGAATTTGCCGCGCCACCTCGGCCAGCACTCGGGCGGCATGGTGATCGCGGCCGGCCGGCTGGACGCGGTCGTCCCGCTGGAGCCGGCCAGCATGCCGGGGCGGGTGGTCGTGCAGTGGGACAAGGACGACTGCGCCGATCTCGGGATCGTGAAGGTGGATCTGCTGGGGCTGGGGATGATGGCGGTGCTCGAAGACGCGGTGCCGCTGATCCAGCGCCACGAGGGCGTCACGATCGACTACGCGAAGCTGCCCGCCGACGACCCGAAGGTCTACGCGATGCTGCGCGCCGCCGACACGGTCGGCGTGTTCCAGGTCGAATCGCGCGCGCAGATGGCGACGCTGCCGCGCATGCAGCCGACGCACTTCTACGATCTGGTCGTCGAGGTGGCGATCATCCGGCCCGGCCCGATCGTCGGCAAGATGGTCAACCCGTACCTGGCGCGCCGCAACGGCCGCGAGCGCGTCACCTATCCGCACCCGTCGCTGGAGCCGATCCTGAAGCGGACGCTGGGCATCCCGCTTTTTCAAGAACAGCTGCTCCGGATCGCGATGACGGCGGCGGGCTTCTCGGGCGGCCAGGCCGACGACCTGCGGCGCGCGATCGGGTTCAAGCGCTCGCAGGAGCGGATGAACGTCATCGAGGTGTCGCTGCGCGCCGGCATGGCCGCGAACGGGATCGGCGTCGCGGCGCAGGACGAGATCGTTCGCGGCATCAAGTCGTTCGCGCTCTACGGCTTCCCCGAATCGCACGCGGCGTCGTTCGCGCTGCTCGCCTACGCGTCGGCGTACCTGAAGGCGCACCACCACGCCGCGTTCACCTGCGCGCTGCTCAACAACTGGCCGATGGGCTTCTATCACCCGGCGACATTGGTCAGCGACGCCGCCCGCCACGGCGTCGAGGCGCTGCCGATCGACGTCATGGTGTCGGGCTGGCGCTGTGATCTCGAGAAGGGCGGGCGGGCGTTGCGCCTCGGGCTTCGCTATGTCTCGGGCCTGCGCGAGGAGACGGGCAAGCGGATCGAGGCGGCGCGCGCGGCGGCACCATTCTCATCGCTGCCCGACTTCGCGGCGCGCGCGCAGGCGAACGAGCGCGAGCTGACCACGCTGGCCGAGGTCGGCGCGCTGGCGGCGCTGGGCGGGACGCGGCGCCAGGCGCTGTGGCAGGTCGACGCGATCGGAAAGTCAGGCCCGCTGTTCGCGCGCGCGGTGTCGGACGACGACGAGAGCCACGCCGCGCCGCTGCCCGAGATGACCGTCGAGGAAGAGATGGAGGCGGACTTTCACGCCGGCAGCATCTCGACCGGGCCGCACCCGGTCTCGTTCGCCCGCGCGGCGCTCGATCGCCGCGGCGTCACGCGCGCCGGCGATCTGCTGCGCGTCCGCGACGGCCGCCGCGTCCGCATCGCGGGCGTCGTGATCGTCCGCCAGCGCCCCGGCACCGCCAAGGGGTTCGTGTTCATCACGCTGGAAGACGAGACCGGCTTCGCCAACGCCATCGTCACACCCCAGCGCTTCGCGGAGCACAAGCGCGTGATCGTGGGGAACAGCGCGCTCGTGATCGAGGGCGTCTTGCAGAACCTGGAGGGCGTGGTGTCGATCCGGGCCGACGGATTCTTCGCGCTCGAGGGTTACGCGGACACCTTCGACATCTCCCACGACTTTCATTGATCCTGGAACTCCCTCGGGGGAACCCCTGATTCGAAACGTCAGCCAAAGGATTACGGCGCCCGACATTTCGCGCGGTGTTAGAGAGCGGGAAGCGGCTTTGCGCGATCTGCTGCGGAGAATTCCCATGGCGAAGACGAGCGGCAACGGCAAAGGGAGCGTGGCAAGGCTCGCCAAGGCGCCGACAGGGATCCACGGCCTGGACGAGATCACGGGCGGCGGGCTTCCCTGCGGAAGGCCGAGCCTGATCTGTGGCGGCGCCGGCTGCGGCAAGACGTTGCTCGCGATGGAATTCCTGGTTCGCGGCGCCGTCGAGCAGGACGAGCCGGGCGTGTTCGTCACGTTCGAGGAGACGTCGGACGAGCTGACCGCGAACGTCCGGTCGCTGGGCTTCGACCTCGAGAAGCTTGTCGATCAGGGGAAGCTGCTCGTCGAGCACATCCTCGTCGAGAGCAACGAGATCGTCGAGAGTGGCGAGTACGACCTGAACGGTCTGTTCATCCGGCTCGGCTTCGCCATCGATTCCATCGGCGCCAAGCGCGTCGTGCTCGACACGATCGAGACGCTGTTCGGCGGTTTCACGAACCAGGCGATCCTGCGCGCCGAGTTGCGCCGTCTGTTTCGGTGGCTCAAGGACAAGGGCATCACCGCGATCATCACCGCCGAGCGCGGGGAGGGAACGCTGACCCGC
>DATMZL010001031.1:0-3661 GCA_035607075.1 Polyangia bacterium | reverse complement strand
GGCCGGCATGTCGAGCACGGCGTTGTACTCGTCGTAGAAGCGCCGGTGCTCATCGGCTCCGTCCAGGTCGCCGTCGACGAGGTGCATGTAGAAATCCCAGTGCGAGCTGAAGTGCCGGACGGGGTTCATCGCCATGAACCCCGCGTGCTGCAGGAATCCCGGATAGACGCGCCGCCCGTGCCCTGGGTACTGAAATGGAACCTCGTGAATCAGGTTGGTCTCGAACCAGCGCAGCGAATGGCTGCTGGCGAAATCGGTGACCGGCGTCCGACTCTTGCGGGCGTCGATCGAACCGCCCATCAGGGTCAGGCTGCGCGGCTCGACCTCGCCGGCAGACGCCATCAGCGCCGTCGCCGCCAGCACCGGCACCGCCGGCTGACAGACCGCGATCACGTGCAGGCGCTCGGTGCCGAGGTGGCGCATGAACTCGCGCACGGAGCCGACGTAGTCGTCCAGCGTGAACATTCCGTCGCTGGCCGGGACCATGCGCGCGTCGATCCAGTCCGTGACGTAGACGTCATGGTCGCGCAGCAACGTGCGCACCGTGTCGCGCAGCATCGTCGCGTGGTGGCCGGACAGCGGCGCCACCACCAGCACGACCGGATCGCGCTTCAGCTCCGCCTCGACGGCCGGGTTGTCGCTGCGGCGTTCGAAGTGCATCAGCCGGCAGAACGGCTTCAGCAGCACCTCCCGCTCGAGGATCTGGACCTTGATGCCGTCGAGCGTGCGACCGACGTCCACCTCGTCGATGCCCCAGGCGGGCTTCTCGTAGTCCTTGCCGAGACGATAGAGCAGCTCGTAACCCGCGGCGATCCGGTTCGCGCCCGGCAGGTGCGCGAACCAGCTTCCCTGCGCCGAAAACAGATATGCGCCGGCGCGGGCGAGCTCTACGACAGGAGACAGCAGTGCGCGGTTGTACTCGTGGAGGTGATAGAGCACCAATTCACTATGGCCGATTTTCACGGCTCCACGGTCGCGCTGCGCGCGTAGCTCTGCGGCGCGCGCCGTTCGCACGCGCTCAGTTGTCAGAGACGACGACAGGCTTCTTCGGCGCGCCGCCCGCGTATTCGATCGTGACGGCGACGTTCTTCGCGGGAAACACAGTCCGGTCTGCGAGCGAGAGGCGATCCCAGCCGACGCCGCGCGCGCGCAGCTCGGCCACCGACGCGGCCGAGATCCACGACCCCGAGTTCGCGTACCACCCCGAGCGCGTGCCGGCGCGAATGCGCTCGACCGAGCCGCCGGGCGTGTGCGTGTGGCCGAGGACGACCACGCTGATTCCGCGATCTCCGCCGAGCAGTCGGCTCGCGGCCGTCGTCAGGGGATCGCCGAACAGCTCGTCGCGCAGGTGCGCCATCGCGTCCGGATCGACGGCGCGCAATTGCGACGCCGCCGCCCGCATGTCGGGCAACGCCCGCGCAGCGCCCGCGAGGGCCGTCCACAGACCCGCCAGCTCTGGATCGAAGCGGAAGCGCATCAGCGCGTCGGTCATCGCGCGCGCCGTCACGTCGCCGTTCGCCAGCCGGTTGGCGACGTGCTCGGCCACCTCGGTCACCGACTCCGGCCCCTGATCGTGCGCACCCGGCGTCCCCAGCGTCTCCTGCAGCAGCGCGGTCACTGCGCTGCGGTTGAATTCGCGGCCCTCGGCGACGCGAAGCAGGTCGATGAATTTCATGACGGCGCCGGCGTCGCGCTGCGGATCGGGGTTGTCGCGCATCGCCCACAGGATCGCGGCCGACTGCGGGTACAGGTTGTCGATGAACGGCACCTTGCGTTCGACGTCCGTGTAGAACTGATCGACGAACACCTCGCCCCAGCTCGACTGAACGCGACAGGTGCCGTCGCGGTCGCGGCCGAACGGCGCGTGGGTGGTCGAGAACCTGTTGGCGGCGTCGAAGGCGTGGCCGTGCTCGATGTGGACGCCCGCGTGCTCGTAGACGGGACCGTGCGTGAACATCAGCCGCGACGGATCGCGTGGTTTGATCGCGCGCGCGATCGCGAGCTGCACCTTGGGCCACAGCAGGTCCGCGTCGTGGTTGCCCGCGATGATGACCACCCGGTGATCGCCGCGATCCAGCAGCTTGCCAAGGTCGGCGAACACCGACGGGTGCGCCGCCAGCACCAGCTCGATCGCCGTCGTCGCAAACTTCTGGTCGGATGCCAGCACGCCGCCGGTCGCCGGCTGTCGCGGATCCGACCGCTTCGGCAGCACGCCGAGCGACGCGGCGATCTGCCAGAACTCGATGAAGTCTCCGTTGATGATCAGATCGGTCGGCCCGGCCGCGGCCTGCCGGTCGAGGAACGCCGTCCACGCCGCGTCCGAGTAAAAGTCCTCGATGCCGGTGAAGCGCGGGTCCTTCGTACCGGGCCCGAGATGCAGATCGCTGACGATCACCTTGCGCCGGGTGCGCGCTTCGCGGTCGACGAAGACCGCGTCGGCGGGCGTGCGCGCCATCAGGCGATCGCACAGCGTCCGATCGTCGAGCGCCGCTTCGGGGAAGCGGGCCGCCAGCGCATCGTTTGGCGCGGGCGGGACCGACGCCGTCGGAGCGGGCGCAGCAACCGGCGTGGCGGGAGGCGGTGCAGCACCCGGCGCCGCGTGCGCGAGCGTGGCCCATCCGATGAGGACAACGCCTACGGCTCTGGCGCGCATCGCGTGAGTCTACGCGCCGCGAATCCACGCGCCAGGCCGCGCCGTCACGGGTCGACGCAGTACTGCGGCTGCTCGGCGTTGGGGCAGCAGAAGGTGGTGTCCAGCGCGTTCGTGCAGAACCTGAACCGATCGCCCGGCGCGTAGTAAGCGACGACGGTGCAGGCCTCCTCGGCCGCGGTCGGTCCCAGGCTGACTTGCTTGCTGCCGGTGTTGTTCCAGTCGCACGTCACGGCGAAGCCGCCGCCGTCGGGCACCGTGAACGGCGTCGTCGGGTAGACCGTCGGGGGCGCGCGCCAGTCGTACGAAGGCGGCGCGTACACGGGCGACGACGGCGTCGCTGTCGCGCCGGCGGCAGTGGCGACGGTGACGCCGAGCCCGTACTTGTGCTGGAAGCCGGCGATCGCGAAGAAGCTGTGCGCCGTGACCGAGCTGGGCACGCTTATGAAGATGCTGGCCTGTTTCGAGCCGCGCGAGACGACGACGTTCGCGCCGTCGATCAAGAACGCGGCGGCTTCTTTCTGGAACGAGGCATCGGCGATCGGCGTGAACGTGGTCGTGGTCTGGATGGCGACCGCATCCGGCGTGTCGTTGAAAGCATGCACCTCGAGACGGATCATCTGATCGGCGTCGAACGTGCGGCCGATCCCGGCAGGCATCGTCAGCGTGTCGTCGGCGGTGCGCGAGAACATCAACAGGTCCCGGCTAGACCCGTAATATTCGACCGATCGACAGTCGAACGGCGCCGACTGTTCCGTGGTGTCGTTGGACTTGTAGACGGCGACGTTTATCACCCCGGCGCCCAGCTGGTTGCGGATCACGCCGACGTGGACCGCGCTCGCGTTACCGAGTCTGACCACGACGCATTTCGTGACGTCGGCGGCGGGCGCCACCGTCAGCGGACCAAACGTGAGCGAGAGCGATTGTGTGCCGCCGCCCCCGGCACCACCTGCGCTCGCGCCGGCGACCCCGCTGGCGCCGCCGCCCGCGCCGCTACCGCCACCGCCACTG
>DATMZL010001201.1:0-3158 GCA_035607075.1 Polyangia bacterium | reverse complement strand
GTGCGTATGACCACCTCCTCTTCGAGGATCGGGCGTTTGCTGACGCGCACCTCCTCCTCGTACAGCGGTACGTCGACAGTGTCCTCCTTGAAGGCGCCGTCGGCGCTGAGGGCAGCGTCCCGGCCGACAGCGACGTGCTCGATGACGACCTCTTCGCGGGTCACCGGTACCGAGAAGTGCTTCTCTTCCGTGTGTACCGTCTTGTGGATGCGCACGTGGCCCGATTCACGCGCGACCTTCTCTATTCCGATCTCCTCGCGCATCAAGGGTATGCGGATCTCCTCTCTCTCCGATTCGGACGAGCTCGCGGTTGGACGGGCTGCGGTCGCTGCCGCGGCCGGCGCAGCGGCTGCGGTGGCTGCCGCCACAGGCGCCTCGCGCTGGGGCGACGGCACTTTCGCCGTCTCCAGATCTCGGCCACGCAAGAAGTCGGTCAGCGCGTAGCGGACCGTCCCGCCCGAGACGTCGGTGATGTGATCGTAGCGAAGCTCGTAATCCTTCGGGAAGAACACTCCCTTCTCGACCACGAACGTATCGCTGTCACAGCGGATGATCTTGCCGATGCGTTCGCCCTGTGTGCCCATGACGAACATCCCGTTGCGTACGCTGGTCTTGTCCCACCTCATCAGGCACCTCCTCCCATCGTGAAAAAGTGCAACTTCGAGACCCGCAAAGCGCGTCCGCCGTGGCCCGCCTGATGCACTTCTTTGCGGCGGAAAGCGAGGTGAGCTCATGGCGCAAGCGACTTCGACGACACCGGATCTCATGGGGATGGTCAGCAGGCGGATCACGCCGGACGTCATCCGCAGCGTCGCCTCGCAGCTGAGCGAGGACCGAACGACGACGGCGACCGCGCTTTCCGCGGCGGTGCCTTCGGCGCTGACCGCGCTGTCCGATGTCGCGAGCTCTGACACCGGCGCGCGCCACATCAAGGAGCTGATCGACGAGAAGCGGCGCGACACCGCGCAAGGAATCGAGGAAGAGGAAGAAGACAAGTCGTTGTTGCCGTCGGGACGAACCGCCGCCAGCGCGCACGCCGCGTCGCTGCTCGAAGACGAGCTGGGGCCGCGGTCAACGTCGATCGCCGCCGCGGTCGCGAACGCGACGGGCGTGAAGGAGGCGTCGGCGCAAAAGCTGATGGGCGGCGTCGCGACCGCCGCGGTTGCCGCGCTGGCGAAGACCTCCGGCGGACTGGGCGCGGGTGCGCTGCAGTCGATGTTCCGCGAGCAACG
Organism: Polyangia bacterium; assembly: GCA_035607075.1. Taxonomy (GTDB): domain Bacteria; phylum Myxococcota_A; class Polyangia; order Fen-1088; family Fen-1088; genus JADGRB01. The sequence continues at coordinate 1,926 of DATMZL010001201.1, read as the reverse complement.
CGGGGTGTGGGTCAGCAAGCTGCCGGCGCCTGTCGCGTCGCTGTTCAATGGACACTCGGGACACTCGGGACACTCGGGACACGCGCGCGTCGCGATTCCGCCGCCGCGGGGCTACGAGGAGCGCATCGTCACCGGCCCCGCGATACGAGAGCTGGAGGCGCCGCGGCGCAACTGGATGATTCCGCTGATCCTCGTGGCGCTGGCGTTGCTCGCCATCCCGGTGCTGCGCGGGCTGCGACGCCCGAGGACGCCGGCGCTTCCGCAGGCGCCGCAGGTCACGGCGCCCGTGCCGGCCGAACCGGCGCCCGCCGTGACGCCGCCCGCGAAGACGGCCCCTGCTCCCGAGGAGGCGACGCCACCGGAGACGGCGCCGCCTGTCGCCGCCGAGCCGGGCACGACCCAGGACCTCGAGGCGTACCTCGCGGGCTCGGGTGAGACGACGCCGCACGCTTTCGCGCCGACGCCGCTCAACTTCGCGTTCGGGTCCGCGCGCCCGACGAGCGAGTCGATGACGACGCTGGACGAGATCGCGAGCGCGCTCAAGGCGCACCCGGCGGCGACGATCAGAGTCGAGAGTCACACCGACGCGATCGGGTCTCCTGAGGCCAACCTCAACCTGTCGCAGGCCCGCGCCGAGGCGATCAAGAACGAGCTCGTCGATCGCGGCGTCGACAGCTCTCGCGTCGAGACCGCGGGCATGGGCCAGGAGCTGCCGATCGCGTCGAACGACACGGCGGAAGGTCGAGCCACGAACCGCCGCAGCGAGATCGTCGTTACCAATCGGTAGTCCGACGATCCGATTCGGTAAATCGGCCGGCGCCTTACAAGACCGAAATCAGCCCGCGGCGGACGGCTTGAGCCGCGCCGCCGCCACAGGATCGGATCATGGCGCCCGTCATCAAGGATGTGTTTCCGGTCCTGCTGGCGGTGTTGATTCCGCTGGCGGCCTTCACGACGGGGCTGATGGCGCCGAAGCCGGGGCAGCGGGACATCAGGCTGTGGCGCCGGCCGGGGCAGCTGCTGCGTGATCTGATCGCGGTGCTGATCCTGGTTCCGCTGTGGGCGATCTTTCTGGTGCGCGTGATGCCGACGGCACCGGTCGTGCGTGGCGGTTTGCTGATCGCGGTGCTCTCGGTCGGGATCGGTCCTGTCGCGGGAATGAAGCGGATGGGCCCGAAGGCGGCAAACGCGTCCGAGGCGCTGGACTTGAACCTGGTGGTGCTGGTCCTCAGCCTGGTCTTCGTTCCGGTCGCGTTCGCCCTCGTCGCGGCCGCGTTTCACCGCGATTTTCACATCAGCGCGGGCGCGGTCGCCAAGGTCGTGCTCGGCCGTGCGCTGCTGCCGCTGCTGCTCGGCCTCGGCGCGGCGCGATTGTTTCCGCGCGCGGCGGTCGCGGCCGGACCGTGGCTGGCGAAGATCCTCAACATCCTCCTGCTGCTCGTCGTCGCGATCGCGATCCTCGCGACCTGGAAGCATCTCGCTGCCGTCGGCGGCACGGCCTGGCTGGTCTGCGCGGCCGCCGCCGTGGGCGCCGTGCTGATCGGTCACTTCCTGGGCGGGCCCGATCCGGAGTCGCGTGGTGTCGTCGCCGCCGCCAGCGCGATGCGATTCCCGGCGCTGGCGCTGGTGCTGGCGGCCGCGCTTCCGCAGGGCCAGCGCGTGATTCCGGTCGTGATCGTCTACGTGGTGCTCGCCTTCGCGGCGACGACGGTGTACGGCGCGATCATGGCGCGCCGCCGCCGATCGGCGAGGCGCGAGACGCCGGTCATCCCGATCGGCGCCGCGGCGCGCCGGGCCTGACGACGCCAGGATGGGGGTTGCCGTCGGCCCAGAACCGCGCGGCAAACGCGGTCGGACGGATGTTCGGAGCGGCGCAGGCGACCGCATCGGGCGGGTAGCCGCGAGCACGCGCTTCGCGCGGGGGGC
>DATMZL010000266.1:0-9857 GCA_035607075.1 Polyangia bacterium | reverse complement strand
TGCCGTTCATCTTTCTTTGCCGCCTTCCGCTGCGCTGGCGAGCGTACCTTGGCCTTGCCTCGCAGCGCGAGGGTAGGCGGCGAACCGGCGTGGCGATGATCCACCACTCCCGAGATACAAGGGTTAGGGTGAGGGGTCCGGGCCTTCTTCGGCGCCTGTTAGAATTGGCCGCCTCGCATGCGTGGCCGGTCGTCAGTTGTCGCAGCGCTGCTTCTCCTGAGCGCGTGCGCCGCCGCCCCGAGCGCGCCGCCCGCGGCCATGCCCGAGTCGCCGCCAAGCGCGCACTCCGAATCGCCCGCGGCGGCGGCGCAGTACACGACGGCGGCGCGGAGCGACGGTGTCGTGGGCGGGCCGCGGGCGATGCGTCTGGCGAAGCAGGTGCGCGAGGCGCTGCGCGCCCGCGGTGACGACGGCGAACCGGACGGCGCCCTCGCCGCGGTCGCCGTCTGGCTGGCGGAAAAGGGCTCGGCCGCGCGCCAGCAGGACGTGGCCGACGTCGCGCAACGCGTGGGCTTTCCGGGCGCGGTCTCGACCGCGACGGCGTTCACGCTAGGCGCCGGTGTCGACGACGTCTGGCGCGAGGCCCTCGCGGACATCGCGCGCAACCTGCCCGTCACCCGCTACGGCGTGTACGTGTCGCCGAACGACGTCGCAGCAATCGTCTTCGGTCGCATGGAGGTGACGCTCGATCCGTTCGCGCGGCGCTTCAAGTCCGGCGAGACGTGCCGTCTGCGCGGTCAGGTGTCGGCGCGTTACGCGCGCGCCAGCGTCTACCTGACCCGCCCCGACGGCAAGGTCGACGAGACGCCGATGGCGGGCCGCCTGATCGACGCCTCGTTGCGGCTGTCCGGGCCCGGCGTCTACCGCGTCGAGGTGATGAGCGAAGGTGCCAGCGGACCGGTGGTACTTGCGAACGTTCCGCTCTACGTCGGCGTCGATGAGCCAGCCCAGCAGCCCGCCGCGCGCGCCGGCGCGCATAAAACCTCCGTTCCCGCGGAAGCGGAGGCGCGCATGCTCGCGCTGCTGAACGACGTCCGCCGCGACGCGAAGCTGGCGCCTCTGGCGATCGACGCGCAGCTGCGCGCCGTCGCGAGCGCCCACACCCAGGACATGATCAGCAGCCGCTTCTTCGGTCACGCTTCGCCGACGACCGGCATGGTCGAGAACCGGCTCGAGCGCGCCGGCGTCGTGGTTTCCCTGGCGGGCGAGAACGTCGCGCAGGCGGACGACGCCGACGCCCTCCATCGCGTCCTGATGGACAGCCCCGCGCACCGGGCCAACATGCTCGGCGCCAAGTTCACCCACGTCGGCATCGGTGTCGGCCTTCGTCCCGGCGATTCGGGCGACCTGCTGGCGACGCTGGTGTTCGCGCGCCGCCCCCCGCCCCTTTCCACGCCCGTGACGCCGGCGCAGGCGACCGCGGTGATCTCGTCGTTGCGGCGCGCGAAGGGCAGCGGGCCGCTCCGCGTCGACGCGACCCTCCAGAAAGCCGCCGAGGCGGGCATCAGGGTGGTGGCGGCGGGCGGCGCGGTGTCGCCCGACCAGGCGGTCGACGCCGCCCACGACGCGCTGGTCCGCGAGTCGAAGCGCCTTCGCGTCGGGCGCCATGCGATCTGCATCGCGCTGGCCCAGGTCCTGGAGCTCGACGAGCTCGAGCAGGATCCGATCCTCCTGCAACCGCGGCCCTTGACGGTCGGGCTCGGGACCGCGACCCGGCAGATCGGACAGGTGACGAAGATCTTCGTCCTGGTCGTCGCCGAAGGGGCGACCTGCCAGTGACCAACCGCGCTCGGCTCGACCGCGCGGCGTGATGGAAACCGCGGCGCATATCGGGTAGAGCTAACGGCTCGCGATGGGTATCGCAGCGTCGCCTTACATGCCCGCCCCTGCCCCGACGACGACGGGAGCCCGCGGCATCCCGCCGCTGCCGCTCCTGACGGTCCTGAACTTCTTCAACTACATGGACCGTCAGGTCGTCTACGGGATGGCCGACAAGATCATGGGGACGTTCCAGATCAACCACGCGCAGTTCGGCTGGTTGGCCTTCGTGAACCTGATGGTGTTCGCGCTCGCGTCGGCGATCTCGGGACCGATCGCGGATCGGATCGGGCCGCGCAAGGTGATCTTCACGGGCGTCGCCGTCTGGAGCGCCGCGACCATCGCGTCGGCGTTCTGTCATTCGTTCTGGTTGCTGCTCATCTGCCGCGCGATCGTCGGCGTCGGCGAAGGCGCCTACGGGCCCAGCGCGAACGCGCTGCTGTGCGCGGCCGCGCCGCCCGAAAAGCGCGGGCGCGCGCTGGGCATCTACAACGTCGGCATGGCGTTCGGCGCGACGACCGGGCTGGTGCTCGGCAACGCGCTGTCGACGATGATGGATTGGCACCACGTGTTCCTCATCGCGGGCGGGCCGTCGACCCTGCTCGCGATCAGCGCGGCGTTCGTGGCCGCACCCGCCCGCCTCGAGCGGCCCGCCAAGCTTCCCGCGCGCGCTTATATCCTCGCGCCGACGTATCTGATCGCGCTCGCGGGCGGCATCCTGTCGACGTTCGGCGCCAGCGCGCTGGTCGTGTGGTCGCAGAAGCTGATCGTCGTCGAGCGCGGTCTGGCCGGGATGATCGGCAACGTCTACATGGCGGGCGTCGGCCTGGTCTGCGGTATCGGCGGCGTCGTCGCGGGCGGGTACTTCGGCGACTACCTCACGCGGCGCCGCGGTCGCGGCGGACACGCGCGCGCGATCGGCCTGTCGCTGCTGGCGGCGATCCCGTTCGGCGTCGCGTCGCTGCTGGTCACGAACAAGCCGGCTTTCATGGTGCTAACGGCGATCAGCGTTTTTCTGCTTTCCGTCTACAATGGCCCGGCCGCGGCCGTGATCGACGAGCTGGGACCGGCCAAGTTCGCCGCGACGCTGCAGGCGTTCGCGATGTTCTGGGTTCACGTCCTCGGCAACGCACCCGCGGGATCCGTCGTCGGCCTGATCGCCGATCGGTCCACCGTCGCGCTGGGCCTGCAGCTCGCCGTCGGCGCGTTCGCCATCGCGGGCGTGCTGTTCATGATCACGGCGCGACGCCAGGCCCGGGAGACCGTCGCGTGACGACCACGCAGCAGTACTACGATCGTTTCTCGGAGACCTACGAGGACGAACGTCACCGCGGCTACCACCGGCTGATCGACGAGCTGGAGCTGGACCTGGTCCGGCGGTACGGCGCGGGCAAGGACGTGTTCGAGGCAGGCTGCGGCACCGGCCTGCTCCTGCGCGAGGCCGCCGCCGTCGCGCGGTCGGCGGTGGGCCTGGACCTGTCGCGCGGGATGCTCGCGCCGGCGCGCGCGCGCGGCCTGACCGTCGTGCAGGGATCGCTGACCGACGTCCCGCTGCCGTCGGAGTCGTTCGACCTCGTCTACAGCATGAAGGTGCTCGCGCACATCCCGCCGATCGAGCGCGCCGTGGCCGAGCTCGCCCGCCTGGTCCGCCCGGGCGGCCACCTCCTGCTCGAGTTCTACAACCCGTTCTCGCTGCGCTACCTGGCCAAGCGGCTGGGCGGCCCGGGTCGCATCGCCGGCGACGGCACCCACGAAGGTCACGTCTTCACGCGCTTCGATCACCTGCCGCGCGCGCGGTCGTACCTGCCGAGCGATCTGGAGCTGATCGCCGTGCGCGGCGTGCGCGTCGTGACACCTGTTTCGCACGTGTTCGCGTGGCCGCCGCTGGGCAAGCTCTTCACGTGGGCCGAGCGGGCCGCCTGCGACGCGCCCCTATTGCGAAATCTCGGCGGCTTCCTCATTCTTGTCGCCCGAAAGTCCGGGACAACGCGATGAGCCGACTCCAGTTCCAGCTCCCTGCCAAAGGCGTTCTCAAACCGAACGACGAGCGCGACCCGGTCTATTACTACTATCACCCGTGGATCGGCTGGCTTTACCGCCACCGGTTGCAGATGGGGCTGAACCTGCTGCCGAGCGGCGGCGACCGCGTGCTGGAGGTGGGCGTGGGCAGCGGCGTCCTGGTTCCGACGCTGACTGCGCGCTACCGCGAGTACACGGGCACGGACCTGCTTCTGGCGCCGGGGCTGGAATCCCTTGTCGCGCCCACCTGCAAAGCGACGTTCATGCGCGCCGACCTGCTGGCGAACGACCTGCCCGCCAACCACTTCGACATCGTGGTCTGCTTCTCCGTGCTGGAGCACATCGCCGATTCAGCCGGCGCGGCGCGCGGCCTGGCGCGGGCGCTCGCCCCGGGCGGCACGCTGGTCTGCGGCTATCCGATGGTCAGCAAGGTCATGACGAACGCGTTCAAGATGATCGGCTACAAGCACATCGACGACGACCACGTGAGCAAGCCGTCCCAGATCTCGGCCGCACTGGCGGAGGTGCTGCAGCCCGTCCGCCGGACCGCGTTCCCCCCCGCCTCCCCCATCGGTGCCGCGCTTTACCAGTGCACGGCCTGGACGAAGCAGGTCTCCTCGTAGTCGCTACGCGCGGCGCAACTCGCGGTTGCGATCGATCCACCAGGCCCAGACCGGAAACAGCCAGCCGGTCAGGCCGAGGATCTTGATCGCGTCGACGCTGGGTGGCGGCGGGCCGAACGAGGTCATCGCGTAGAAGACGGCCAGCAGCACGACAAGCGCCCACAGCGCGAACGTGCCTCGCCAGTTCGCGGCGCGCGTGGCGCGCGCGTAGATCGCGACGCCGATGACGAACATCGTGATCTCGACGGCCATCGTTGCGGGCCGCGAATTCCAAAGCCCCAGACCAACCGACATCGGGCTGCCCGGGTACAGCGGCATGTCCGGTCGATGCGTCACGAAATCCAGCACGAAGTGGCTGAACACGCCGACCGCCAGCACGATCGCCCCGCGCGCATAGCGCGTCGCCGCCCAGAACGCGCCGCCGAACACCAGCGACCACGCCACCGACGTGACCAGGCTGTGCGACCAGGGAAAGTCGTGGAGGTCCAGCGGCGTGAACGCCGTGTTGCCCGGATCGATCCGTACGCTCTCGATGCCCGCGAGCAGGAAAATCGGCCACAGCAGATCCAGGAACAACGGCGCCGCCATCAACACGCCCAGCGATGCGCGCGGCGCCGCCCGCTTCGCCGCAAACCCGACCGCGAAGTGCCCGATGAACACGGGCGGGATCCTAGACCCGTTCGACGACGACGAGCATCCGAAACGCGATCAGGCGCATCACCGCCGCCGGCAGCTGCTGATCGATCCGATGCCACAGCGACCACACGGGCCAGGGCAGGAACGCGCGGTGCGAGAACCCACCCGAAGCCGGCATGCTGAACCCCGACATCCGCTCGACGCTGCGGACCGACAGCGCGGGGAACGCCGCCGCGAAGTCCGGGCGCTTGCGCCCGAACAGCAACGTCGGGATCGCCTGATTCGAGTCGAACGGATCGCTCCCCGACTGGTCGCGATGGGGCGTCAGCGGATCGACGTTCATGATCACGGGCTCTTCGTGGAACAGCTTGTACACCGCGTAAGACGCCGGGCTCATGTACGGCTCGCACATGACGATGCGCCCGCCGGGCGCCAGCACGCGCACCGCCTCGTCGAAAAACTTCCGCGGCGACGGGATGTGATGAAGCACGTCGAACAGGACCAGCGCGCCAACGCTGCGATCGGCGTAGGGGAGCGCTTCGGCGCTCGCTTCGCCATCGTGCCAGGGCGCCCGCACCAGGTCGGTCAGTTCGAGGCCAGGGATGAAGTCGCGCGCGAGGCCTGGCCCCGAGCCCAGCTCGACCCAGCGACCGAGATCGCGCGACGGCAGCTCCTTTGCCACGCGCCCGTAAAGCTCTGCGTACAGCGCCCGCAGCGCGCGGTTCTGCTCCCAGGCGCGCCGGTGGCGTTCGAAGTGCTCCAGCGTTTTCGCCCGCAGGTCGTCCGTCAGCGCGGGACCGGCGGGATCGATCTTGTCGACCGGGGCCGTCACACGAACTTGATCTTGCGGGCTGCGATCGCCGACATCTTGAGCAACAGCACGCCGTGCCGCCAGCGGTCGATGTTTGTCGTTCCGTACGTGCGGTCGCGGTAGCGCACGGGAATCTCGACGATCTTGAGATTCAGGCGCGCCGCCCCGAAGATCAGATCGAAGTCGCCAAACGGATCGAAGTCGCCGAAGTACGACCGCGCCGCCGCGATCCGTTCGTAATCGCGGCGCCACAGCACCTTCGTCCCGCAGAGAGTGTCCTTGATCGGCTGCTGCAGCAGGTAAGTGAACAGCTGCGAGAAGGCGACGTTCCCCAGCTTGTTGAAGAACCGCATCGCGCCGGGCTCCATCGGATAGACCAGCCGCGTCCCTTGCACGTAATCGGCGAGGCCGCTCGCGATGACGTCGTAGAAGCTGGGGAGCTCCTCCGGAGGCATGGTCAGATCGGCGTCGAGGATCATCAGGATGTCGCCGGTCGCCTTCGCGAAGCCGAGCCGGACGGCGTCCCCCTTCCCCTTCCCGGTCTGCTGATAAGCGCTCAGCTTCAGCGGCCCGCTGTAGCGCTTCATCTCCGTCTGGATCGTCCCCCACGTGTCGTCGGACGAATGCCCCTCGACGAAGATCAGCTCGGTGCCGCTGCCCATCACGGGCGTACGGGCCAGCGCCGCCGCGACGTTGCCGGCTTCGTTCCGGGTCGGAACGATCACGCTGACGGTGGCGCGCTTGGGGGCGGTCGCCGTTCCGCGATCGCGCAGGATGTAGATCCGGTACAGCGACGCGATCTGCATGCCTGGCGCGCGCACCAGGTAGCGGTTCAACGCCGACGAGAGGGCCGGGACCCCGAGGGGCAGCAGCACGCGGTCCTCGTGGCGCACGACCTCGAGACCCACGATGTCGAACAGGTTGCGGTAGTCGAAATCCGACAACCAGTTCGAAGTCGGCGCCGGCCGCTTCCAGCCCGTCATCTCAGCGATCTGAACCGGCACCTCCCACAGGTAATTGAACGCGGTCATGTAGATGCGCCCGCCGGGCGCAAGCTGGCGCTTGAGGCCGAGCAGCAGCGCCTTGACGTCGACGACGCTGTGGGCGAGGCGATCGCAGATCACCGCGTCCCACGTCCCTGCCGTCGCAGGTTCGATGCGAGCGCCCGTGTCGGCCGCGATGTCGCCGACCTCGAAGCGAATGCCGGGGTGCCGCGCCCGGGCGCGCTCGATCGTTTCGGGCAGGTAGTCGATGCCCATGCGGCGCGCGTGCGGCAGCGCCGCCAGGAGATCGCCCTCGGCGCAGCCGGCCTCCAGAACCGAAGCATCGGCCGGAATCAGCCGGGTAAACGCCTCCTGCATGTCGCGATGAAGGAAATCGCGCGCGGCCGTGTGCGCCGGCATCTCTCTCGCGCGTCCGTAATAGTCACGCCAGTCGGCGTCGAGCGCTTCCGGTAGCTGCGCCGCCGGCGCCCCGCTGGCGGTGCCGGACTTGGGATTCGATTTCACGGGCCCCCCTTGCGCTGGTCCTGTTCAGTCGTCGTTCGCCAGCGTGTACCGCTGCTTGAAGTTCTGACCAGGCTTGACGTTGATGCTCTCGGTCTGATCGATCTGCATGTCGGGGCGCTTGAACGCCAGCTTGTGCTTGCCGCAGGGAACTTTGAAGTCGACGACCGGCGTGTGCTTGGTCGTGTTCTTGCCGTCGATCCACACCTCGGACCACGGGATCGAGTTGATGGTGATCGTGCAATCGCCGCCGCCGGCACCATCATCCGTGGCGACGGCCTTGCGCGGCGCCGGCGTGTCGTCGCCGCCGCCGATCTCGCGCTCGTCGTCACTCGGCTGCACGTCGCGCTTTTTTCGCTTCGTCGCCCCGCCGCCCGGCGATGCGATCGCGCCCGGGTTGCCGCCGGGCGAGGGCGCGACGGCGGTGGGGCCCGTGCCCGGGCTGGTTCCCCCGCCCGCGGCCTTGTGCGTCTGCGAACCGGGCGACGGTCCGGACGGCGGCGGCGGTGGCGCCGGGGGCGTCGGCGGCGTCACCTGCGTGGGCGTGTTCGCCATCGCGAGCTCTTTGCTGCTGCTGCCGGGCGCCGACGTGCCGAGCGCGACGGCCTTGCTGCTTCCGCTCGCGGGCCCGCCCGTGGCGGGCACCAGGGCCACGGTGATCTTGCGAATCTTGCCCGGCTCGATCTCCACGTCCTCCTGCCACGGCTTGAACTTGTCGCCGCGGATCTCGAGTACGTGGTGTCCGGGGCTGATGCGCGACGCGCGGAAGTTGGTCTTCGCCTGCTGGCCGGATGTCTCTTTGACCGGGTTGCCGTCCAGCCACACCAGCCCGCCCGGCGGCTCGCTCAAGAGCTCGAAGCCGGTGTCGGGCGACGGTTCCAGCGTCACTGTCCGGGACAGCGCCTCTCCCGCCTTCACCTCGACGCTCTGATCGCTGCGCCCGTAGCCGTCGCGCATGACGGTCAGCGTGTAGAGCCCCGGCGGCTTCTCGATCGAGACCGGCGAATGGTCACCGACCTTGTTGTTGTCGACGAGAACGATCGCGTCGGCCGGCACCGCCGTCAGCTCGATCCGGCCCGGCTTGACGCTGTTGTTGTACATGTACACCGCCACCGCGGCGGCAGCGGCGGCGACCACCGCCAGCCCAAAGACGCCACGCCGCGCGGGGCGTTTGGCCGACATGGTCTCGAAGCTTCCCGTTCCGAACGGCGCGTCCTGCGGCTCGTGGAAGCGCGCGCGCACGGGCGGCGGCGCCATCGGCGTCGGGTGACGCTGCGGTGGAGGCAGCGGCGCCGGCGCGACGGCGCTGGCGGGCGGCAAGTTCATTCCCGACCGACGCAGCCCCGAGCGGCCCGGCGGCGGTCCGACGGTCGGCGGCGGAAGCGTCGGGACCGGGCCTGTCACGCGTTTGGGCGCCGGCAGATTGGCGGCCGGCGGAACGCCGACCAGCGTGGGCCGCCGCGCCCCGGGCGGGGGCGGCAGCGGACGCGCCATCGGCGGCGGCGTCAGCTTGATGTCCTCGCTGGGCAACGGCGTCAGCATGATCGGCTTCGGCGTCGTCAGCTCGGGCGGTCGGGCCTGCTCCAGGATGTCGGGCGCCGGCTCGTTCGCGACCGTGCGATCGTCGTCCTCGAAGAAGAGGTCCTCGGCGGCGACCGGCTTGACCTCCTCCTTGTCGAAGATCTGCGTGTCCAGCTCCTCGTCGTCCCAGCCCATCGGCTGGTGGGCCGAAGCCACCGGCTGGCTGGCCTTCGGGGGTGGAGGCTTGCTGGAGGGGGCCGACTTGGCCTTGGCATTCGTGCCGCCCGGCCGCCCGGTCGGCATCCCGCCAACGGCAGCGCGCCGCGACACCTCGGCGCCGGAAGCGGCAACTGGCGGGGCGACCTGCCTGAACTCCTCCAGCTTCGCGTTGTCCTCCTCGATCTCCATCGCGAAGGTCTTCTTCATCCACGCCGCGAGATCCTTGCGCGAGAAGAATTCGCCCACCGAGTACAGGAAGGACTGCAGATCGTCGTGCAGATCGATCGCGTTCGCGTAGCGGTCCTCGGGATCGCGCGCCAGCGCCTTGAGGATGAGGCGCTCCAGCTCCTGCGGGATCTTCTTGTTGTAGGACGAGGGCGGCATGATCTCGACGTTGCGGACCTTCTCCAGCGTCGAGAAATCCGTCTCGCCGACGAACAGCCGCTCCCCCGTGAGGAGCTCGTAGAGCACGATGCCGACGGCGAAGATGTCGCTGCGCCGGTCGATGGGGAGCCCCCGCACCTGCTCGGGCGACATGTAGCCGAACTTCCCCTTGAGGATGCCGGCCTGGGTCTTCGACGCCTTGCCCGCCGCCTTGGCGATGCCGAAGTCGATCAGCTTCACCTCGCCCTCGTAGCCGATGAGGACGTTCTGGGGCGAGATGTCGCGGTGAACGAGATTCAGCTCGCGGCCCTGGGCGTCGCG
>DATMZL010000294.1:0-5502 GCA_035607075.1 Polyangia bacterium | reverse complement strand
TCAGGGTCTGCCAGCAAAAGCACTACCTGACCACGTGATCACCCGTACGTCGCCGCGCAAGGCGACCGATGTAACCGTTGGTGGGTGGTCCGGAAAACAACCGCTCCCCGTCGGAGACGCGGGCCCAGCTCAGCAGGAGATCGTCGACGGTGACAGCTCAGGCGTCGTCGACGGTGACGCCGGAGATGTGCGTCTCCTCGGCCGCGATCTGCGCACGTGCAAACGCTTCCAGGCTTTCGTTCCGCCCCGCGACCAGCTCGAGCAGCTTGCGATATTCGGCGACGCGCCCCTCTTCGTACGCGCGCGCCGCGTCGAGCATATCGTCGGCCGAGTGCAGCGCGGCGTCCATCAGCTGGTCCACGCCCACCGACGATCCGCCCGTCAGCGCCGAGATGTGCTGCCCGACGGCGAGCGCGCGCGGCCGGGACGACCGCAGACACCGGCTGATCCAGAGGTGGTGGAAGTGCTGCATCACACCATTCAGCTCCAGATGGAGAATCCGGTTCAAGACCTCCACCGTCGCGTCCGTGTCGAGCGGTGGCATTTGCACCGCCTGGTTCATCAGCTTCGCCATGACGACGTCGGCTCCTTCGGCAGACTGCAGGCCCCCAAGCTTCTGAAGTGATCACCACGGTGCGCTAGACAGCGCCTCGTACGCCCTGGCCCTCTCAGTGGCATAACCTCACCCGATCGGCTCGTTTTTTTTCGCTGTCCGACGGACCGCGCCGGTAGTTTCTTCCCTACCGGCCCTAGAACGCGATATGAAAACGTGTTCCCGCGCCCGCCGAGGGGGCTGCGCATGGTGGAAATTCCCGACTCGCTGGTCGAGCGGTTGAAAGAACGACAGGTCGTCCTGGTCGCAGGCCTCGGGTGTAGCGAGCTCGCGGGCGCGCCCGGCTGGAACGAGCTGACCGAGGCGCTGGCCGGCCGTCTCGTGTTCTCCGACGCGCGCCAGGTCGTCGCGCGGCTGACCGCCGCGGGCCGGATGAACGACGCGATCGCCTTCATCCGCGACCTGGTGCCGCACCAGCTTGTCGAGGAAGCGTTTGCACACGCATACCCAGAAGGCCGGACAGTGCCCGATGCGATGACGGCGTGCGCGCGCTTCCCGTGGCGCGCCGTCGTCACGACGGCGTTCGACGATCTGTGGGAGCGGGCGCTGGACGCGGCCGACGGCGGGCGACGGCCCGCGACGGTGCTGACGGCGGGCGACGATCCGATGCAAGCGCAGTCGTCGGGGCTGCCGCTGCTGCAGATTGCCGGGCGGGTCGCGTTGCCCGAGAGCCTGTGCCTCGGTCCCGGCGACGCGCGCGTCCGCCTGGTGCCGTCGGCCGGGCTGGCCTGGCTGGCGCACATGGCGCGGCGGCGGTCGCTGGTGTTCGTGGGATTCCGGCCGACCGACCCGGACCTGGTGTGGCTGTCGTCGTGGCTGGCGGCGCGGCCCAGCGAGGTTCCGCATTTCCTCTTCCTCGATGTCTCGTCGGACCCGGACGCGGATACCGAGGTGGCTGTATGGGGGTTGCGTACGGGATTCGACGTCATCCCGTGTCCCGAAGGCACGGCCGAGGGCGTGGAGCGGCTGGGCGTCATCGCGACGTCTATCGCGGCGCAGCTGCCGCCGCTGGATGCCGACATCGACATCGGGGTTTGGCTGGACAAGTGGGCCCAGGATCCCGGCAACCCGCAGCCGCGCGAGGTGCTGGCGCGGGTCGAGGCCGCCCTGCGCGAGGACGAGCGCTGGGATCGTCTGATCGAGCTCCTGCTGCGTCGGCTGGATCTGCAGGACGAGGAAAACGATCAGCTGGCGGCGCTGCGCGACGTCGCGCGCATCTTCCGCGAGAAGCTCGCCACGCCGGGGCGCGCGCTGACACCCGGCATCGCGATGCTGCGTCTGCGCCCGACCGACGACGAGCTGTGGGAGAGTCTGCGCGCCGACGCGGAAGCTGCAGGCGCCTGGGAGCAGCTCGTCGATCAGGCGTCGGACATCGCGCAGGCCGCCGGCCCGACGCCCGAGGCGGCGCGCATCTGGCGCGAGCTGGCGCGCGTCCTGCGCGAGCACCTGGAGCGCCCCGACGCCGCGCTGGCCGCGTACCGCGAGGCGCTGGTGGCCGATCCGGCCGACCGCGAGACCCGCGACGCGGAGGCCGATCTGCTGCGCCAGATGGAGCGCTGGCAGGAGCTCGCGGCGGTGCTGCACGCGGCCTCGACGGAGGCGGACGATCCGGCGCGCGCGATCGCGCACATGCTGGAGGAAGCGGAGCTGCACGAGGGCCAGCTGGCCGACGAAGCCGCCGCGATCACCGCGTACGAATCTGTGCTGGCGATCGATCCCGACGCGCACGGCGGCGTCGCGGCGCGCGCGCTGGAACGCCTGTACGAGAAACAGAATCGTTGGGCCGACCTGGCGCGGTTGCTGGAACGGCGGGCGCTGCAATCGCCGCCGCCCGACGCGCTGGCGCTGCGGCGCCGACGCGCGCAGATCCTCGCCGATAAGCTGGAGTCACTGGACGCCGCCGCCGAGGAGCTGGAGCTTCTGTCCGCGGAGAATCCGGAAGTTGCCGACCGCGAGCTGCTCGACCTGCTGGAGGGCGTCTACAAGCGCGCCGATCGCCACGACGACTACCTGAGGACGCTGGCGCGGCAAGCGGACACGCTCGCGAACCCGGTCGAGCGGCTGGCGATCCTGCGGCGGCTGGCGAGCGAGGGCGAGGCCCGCCCGGACACTCTCGAGCGCGCGGCCGAGGCGCTGGAGCAGATCCTTCGCATCGAGCCGCGCGACGCCGAGGCCTACGCGGCGCTGGAACGGATTTACCGGGAAACGGAGCGGCCGGCGGCGCTGGCGGCGGCGATGACGCGGCGGCTGGCCGTCACCGAAACGATCGAGGGCCAGCGAGAGCTGCTGTCGGCGCTGGCGCAGACCTACGAACGCGACCTGGACGAGTGGGAGCCGGCGCTGGACGCCTACAGCCGGGCCGAGGTTGCCGGCGACACGCGGCCCGAGACGTACGGCGCGATCGATCGCCTCGCGGAGCGGCTGGGACGCTGGGACGTCGCGGCCGAGGCGTCGCGCAAGTGGGTCGCGAGCGCGCCCGAGGACGCGGGTGCGCTGGCGGCGGCGGCGCGCGTGCGGCGCCACAACGGCGACTTCGAGGGAGCACTGGGGCTGTTCCTCGACGCTGCCGAGCGCGAGACGACCGGGCCGGGACAGGCGGCGCTGCTGACGGAGGCGGCGCTGATCGTCCAGGGCGGCGTCGGAAAAGAATCGCCCGAAGGCCAGAACCAGAACAGAGAGGAGCAGGCCGTCGAGCTTTACGTGCGCGCGCTGGCGGCCGACGCCGATCACGCGGCGGCCGCGGAGCGGCTGGCCGAGATCTACGCGACCCGCGGGCGCTGGTCGGACGTCGAGGAGCTGCTGGACATCGTCATCGACGGGCTCGAGCCGGGCGAGACCGATCGCCTGATCGCGCTGCAGATGAAGCTGGCCGAGGCGTGCGTCCAGCTGGGGAAGACCGACAAGAACAAGATGGACAAGGCGCTCGACGCGCTGGCGCGCGCGCACGAGGCCCGCGAGGAATCGCTGCCGGTGCTGCACAAGTACGGCGACCTGCGCATGCAGCGGCGCGAGTGGAAGGACGCGCTGACGCTGTACGAGGCGATCCTGCGCGATCAGCGCCAGACGATGTCGCCCGCCGAGCAGGCCGAGATCGCGATGCAGATCGGCGCCTGCCACGCCGAGCTGGGGAATCCGGAGCGCGCGCTCGCCGCCTACAAGGAAGCGAAGGCGTTCGATGGCAAGTACCGCCCGGCGCTGGACGCGCTGGCGGCGGCGTACGCGGCGAAGGAGGACTGGGCGGCGTGGGTGGAGGAGCGGCGCGCGCTGGCCGACGTCGCCGAACCCGACGAGAGGGCGAGCGTCGAGGAAGAGATAGGCGACGCGTACGCCGACAAGCTGTCCAGCCCCGAACGCGCCGAGGCTTGCTATCGCGCAGCGCTGGAACTGGAAGTGGGCCGCCGGTCCACGCTGCACAAGCTGCTCGACCTCTACACGAAGCAGGGACGGTGGCAGCCGGCGATCGATCTGCTGCACCAGCTCGCGAAGATCGAGGAGGACCCGGCGGTCCGTGCGCGCACGCTGTACACGGCGGCGCTGATTCTGCGCGACGAGCTCAACACGCCGGACGAGGCGGCGTCGCTGCTGGAGCGCTGTCTCGACGAGGCGCCCGACATGGCGGTCGCGTTCGAGGATCTGGAGGCGCTTCACAAGGGCAAGGGCGACTGGAAGTCGCTCGCGCACAGCTACCGTCGAATGCTGAAGCGGCTGCCCAGCGACGGGTCGCACGCGCTTCGCCTCAGCTTGTGGACGCGTCTGGGCGACATCGCGATCAAGCGGCTGCACGATCGCAAGCTGGCGCTGGCCGCGTTCGAGGCGGCCGCCGCGCTGGAGCCCGGTGATGCGAACCGCCAGGAGTCGCTGGCGCACCTCTACGAGCTGTCGGGGCCCGACGCGCGCACGCAGGCGATCGCGGCGCACCAGCGTCTGCTCGCACGCGATCCGCACCGGACCGATTCGTACCGCGCGCTCGCGAAGCTGTACGGCGACGGCGACGAGTTCGACAAGCAGTGGTGCGTCGCCTCGGCGCTTTACTATCTCAAGAAGGCCGATCCCGGCATCGACGCCATCTTCCGCCGCCACCGGCCGCAGCAGATCCGGCTGCCGCAGCGGCCGTTCACCGAGGAGATCTGGCAGCGCCTCCTTCACCCCGACGAGGATCGCCTGATCGCCAACCTGTTCGCCGTCGCGGCGCCCTACCTGTCGGCGCCCATCGCGAAGCCGCCCCAGGCGATGGGGCTGGGGCGCCGCCACCGCATCGACACCGCGCTGGATCGCAGCCCGCCCGTGCTGGCGGCGATCCAGCTGGCCGAGGTGATGGCGCTGCCGATGCCGGAGCTGTTCCGCGGCGAGAACGAGAACGCGCAGACCGTCGTGCTCAACCTGCAATCCAAGGGGCTACCGAAGCCGGCGCTGGCGCTGGCGCCGTCGACGCAGCGGCGCAACAGCTTCGACCTGGTGTTCGACCTCGCGTGCCAGATGGCGTTCCTGCGCCCGGAGCGCGTGCTGCGGTTCGCGTTCGGTACACCGGCGGCGATCGAGCTGGGGTTGCGTGCGGCGCTGGCGCTGGGCGCGCCGCCGACCGGGATCTTCGCGACGAACACCGAGCT
Organism: Polyangia bacterium; assembly: GCA_035607075.1. Classification (GTDB taxonomy): domain Bacteria; phylum Myxococcota_A; class Polyangia; order Fen-1088; family Fen-1088; genus JADGRB01. Next base: position 282 of record DATMZL010000294.1, on the reverse strand, counting down.
GAACCAGATGGTCACTTACCTGCGGCGTTCGGTCGCGCCGCCCATCCTCAATTCGATCGTCGCGGCGGGGCGCGCGCTGTCCGAGGCGCGCGGCGACACAATCGACGTGACCAAGTGGCTGGCGGGCACGCACCTCACGGCGGCGCGCACGGCGCTGGTGCTGACCGGCGACCTCGGCGCCGCCGCGCGCGTGATCATGAGCGAGCCGATCCCGCTGACGCCGATCTCGGTGCAGAAGCGCCTGCTCGACCTGGTCGCCTTCTCCGTCACCGACGACTACTT
>DATMZL010000323.1:0-2209 GCA_035607075.1 Polyangia bacterium | reverse complement strand
CTCTCGCAGAACCAGGGACGATCGCCGCCGTAGCCCTTGCAGCACGCCGCGATCGTCGCGCGGTAAGTCGCCACGTCCGGACCGCACAGGCGGTCCGCAATACAGTACGCGAAGTTCCAGTGAACGTTGTCGCTGGCATAGCGGCCGCTGGCGTCCAGCATCTTCGCCTCGGTTGCCGACGGGACAGGCTCGCTCAGCGCGGGCAGCCCTGCCTCGCGGCGGCAGAGGGTGAACGTGTAGGGCGTGCGGTCCGATCCCGGCCGCCGCGGCGCCTTGACCTGCGGTTCGGACGTGTCATCGCGCCGGAAGACAGCTTGCTTCCGCGCGAGGGCCGCGCGCACGACTTCCAGTTGCGCGCGCGCCGCCGGCGGCGGGCCGACCTTGTCGAGCGAGGCGACGGCCGTTTCTCGGATCCGGAGCGGTTCGTCCGGATCGAGAGCCACCGAAGCGAGCGTCGGCGCCACGCCGCTGCCGGCACCTCCCGCAGCGGCGATCAGCAGGTTCCAGTCCCAGCCTCCCAGCGCCTCGCAGGCGCGTTCGCGTCGGTATGCGGCGACGAGATCCGGGAACAACGGCGCGATCACCGGACCGCCGATCCGCGCGACGGCCGGGGCGATCGTTCCGACGATCACATCACCGGCCGACCGCTTCGGTTTGGCAGCGCAGAGATCGCCGAGGGCTTGCTTGACGATCGGCGCGAAGTCGGCGACGGCCGGACCGGCCGGCGCGCCGATCCCGCCAAGCGCCGCGATCGCGTACAAACGCCCGTCGCCCCCGCCGCGGATCATCGCGCGCAGGGCAGGCACCGCGGGCGCCGCCTTCGGTCCGATGGCGCCCAGCGCGTTCGTCACGCCGAGCGAATCTTTCGGGAGCAAAGGAATCAGATCCGGCGCCAGCGGCGCGGCGCCGGGCCCCATCGCCATCACGATGCGCAGCACGACGGGCGTCGACCAGTCGTTGGCGCGCAGCCGCGCCGCCAGCGTCGGGATCGCGCGCGCGGACACCGTATCCCGCATCGCGCAGTCACCGCGGCTGCCTCGCTCGGCCACCAACTCGAGGACGCGGAGGCCGAGCGAGGCGTCCTTCTCTTCGCGCACGCCCGCTGTCTTCAACAACTCCGACAGCGCGCCGTCCCACGCCTTGCGTTGCGGCTCCCTCTCCCATTCGTTGGGCAGTCCGCAGACGATCGCGGCCATGGCGCTCTCGACGCGGCAATTCGCGTCACGCGCCGCCCGGTAGAGGTGCGGCATCGCCGTCGGCCCGAGGCGTACCAACGCCTCGGCGGCCGCATCGTGCAGCGGTTCGTTGGTGCCGCAAAGAGCGGCGATCATCTCCGACGCGGCCGCCAGCCCCTGCTTCTCCCAGCGAGCGCGCGCCTCCGCGACGCGGATCTCGTCCGCCGTCGGCGGCCTGGGCACATACCGCCCGCCCGCCCGCGCCGGCGCCGCCGACAGCAGCACGGCGAACAGACCCAGCGACGCGACCAGACACACGCGCGGCATGATTGACCTCCGCTACGACCATCATGAGATGGATCGGCCGCCAGGCCAAGCACGCCCACGCTCAGCGTATCTCGTAGTCCATGCGTACGAGCCGGCCGTCGCGCTGGATCGCGAGCGATACCTGGCTCGCCGTGCGCACCGCCGTGACAGCCGCCAGCGCGGCGTCGGGCGTCCCGAGCGATCGGCCATTCACCTCCACCAGCACGTCGCCGCTGACCAGCCCGAGCGCCGCAAACGGACCGTCGCCGGCGATGCCGAAAAGGCGGAAGCCTCGGGGCTCGCCCTCGCGACCTTGCGGGACGACGCGCGGCCATGGCGGCGTGACCCCGCCCGCCAGGAACTGGTCCAGGACCGCGCGGCTCACCTCGTAGCTGTGAGCACCGGTTTGTCGTATTCCATCGAAGCTCGCTCCTGCGGGCGCACTGCGGGCGCTCGGCCGTTGCGGGAGCAGATCGAGGAGCTCGCGCCGCCCCTGACGATCCAGCACGACACGGACGTCTTCGATGGCCGCGATCGTCGCGTCGCCCAGTTGCGCGCCGACGCCGTACGGACCGGCCGTCGCGGCGTCTTCGTCACGCACGACCGCCAGCGACCAGCGCGGATCGGCGGAAGGCGCCGCCAACATGATCGCCAGCAGCTTCAGCGCGCGTCTCGTTCGTTCCGGGACCGGGACCGGCGGCCCGATGCAGACCGAGCAGAATACGTTG
>DATMZL010001478.1:0-5614 GCA_035607075.1 Polyangia bacterium | reverse complement strand
GCCGGCGATGCGCCCGGATCCGGCGGGGGCTGCGGTTGCCTCGCCGCGGGCGAAGGCTCGTCACGCGGCGGAGGCCTCGTCGCCGCTCTGCTGATCGCCGCCGCCGGCGTGCGCCGGCGCCGCCGCGGATCGTGAAGCTCGTGGCGCTGCGAAGCAGCGCTACGCGTGCATCTCGGAGAACAGACCCTTCGGCAGCGATGAATCGCCGAAGTCGTCCGTCGGTGCGCCGCCGGTCTTGGTGACGCCGGCCGCGGTCAGCACCGTGTTCAGCATCTTGTTGATGCCCGAGACCGACGCATCGCCGCCCTTGCCGTCCTGGCTGCCGCCCGGTTGCGCGCCGGTGCCGACGACGATGTACTGCCCTTTCTTGTAGTACCCGTTCGCCGTCCCCGCCTGGATCCAGGGGATGTTGCTGAACGAGTGGGCGCCCGTCGCGCACTGGTTCGTGTAGATCGTGACGCCTTGATCGAACAGCGGTCCGGTCGGCGTGTTGTACTGCGACACGGTGTCGAGCAGGTACTTGTAGTAGTTGAGCATCATGCGATCGAGGTAGTGGTGGAAGTCGACCGCGTTGGCGACCTGCCGGTGTGACACGTCGTGGAACTTCGCCGACTGGCCGTTGTACGTGTAGATGTGGTCGTCGATGCGATCGCCGATCTTCAGCACCGCCACGCGGCTGTAGTCCGCGGCGGCCGAGAACGCCATCAGCTCCATGAACAGCTTCACCGACGTGTCGCGGATCGATTGATCGTACGGCTTCGAATCGTTCGCCTTCATCGTCGCGATGTCCGCGTCCGGCACGGAATAGGTTGTCGTCGAGATCTGCACCTCGATGTTGCGAATGGCGGTGAGGTGCTGATCGAGCCGCGCGTGATCGCTCGCGCTGAGGTCGGACCGGTTCAGCAGCGCCTGCAGCTGCGGCCGGAGGATGTCGTTGATGCTCTTGCTGCGCAGGGCGCGCTGCATCTGGGCCTGCTGGTCCGGCGTCGTCGTCCCGCTGCCGACCACGCCGATGATCTGCTGGTACGCCTTGTAGGGCGAGTCGATGTACACGCGCGCCTGTTGCGGCGTGATGTACGAGACGTAGCCCGGGATGTCGAAGCCCGTGCCGCCCGGCGAAAACATCCCCGCGTGCATCACGAGTGGGTCGCGCCCGGGCGGGTTCTTCGCCTTCGCGATCGCGGTGTCGACCGAGATCCCCATCGCCTTGCAGTTCGTGCTGCCCGAGGTGATCTTGGCGGCGGTGAGGATCTGCGCGTCCGCCGCCGAGTGCGAGCAGCCCGTCGAGTTGTACGGCAGGTTGATGCCTTTGACGATGAGCAGCTTGTCGGCGTAAGCCGCGAGCTCGCCGGTCGACCGGGTGGCCTTGTCCGCGGTCATGCTGGCGTTGGTCAGCGCGCCCGTGGCGGTGGGCCAGAACTTCTCGGGCTCGGAGCTGACGCTCAGGGACACGCCCGCCTGCACGACGCCGTTGTCGCCGACGACGATGAGCACGAACGGCGAGCGCGTGGCGGTCTGCGCGGACGCCTTCCGCGGCATGAAAGTCTCGAGCAGCGGCAGGCCGAGCATCAGCCCGCCTGCGCCGCGGAGGACCATCCGTCGATTCATGAGGAACGGGTTCGCGTCTGTTTTTTTCATGGCGCGGCTCTCAGGGAAGGCGATTGAGGAACGCGTCGCTCGTCACGATGGCGAGCTCGAGATCATGCAGCGAGACCATGCCGGCGCGGGACAACCGCGCGTAGTAGTCGATGATCGTTTGCTCGTCGGTCGTGACCTCTCGACCGTGGAGGTAGCTGATCATGTTCTGCGTGTAGCAGGCATGCGCTTCCTTGCTGTTCGCCAGCCGCTGCGAGAGCTCGATGCCGTTCGAGAAGCTCTGCAGCTGGCCGTCGAACGTGTAGCTGTCGGCCGCGATCACCGGCTTTCCCTGGTCCGTCGTCCGGTACTTGCCGATGGCGTCGTAGTTCTCGAACGCGTACCCGAGGGGGTTGAAGAGCGCGCCGTGGCAGGCCTGGCCGCAGGTGCCCTTGCCGGTCGTCATCTCGACGCGCTCGCGGTTCGTCAGGCCCGCCGTATTGGGGATCATCGTTCCGGCGGCCTTCGGATCCGGCGGCGGCAGCGTCTTGCACAGGAGCCTTGTCGCGATGAACACGCCGCGGTGAATGATGTCCGGCTCGTTCCCCACACCGAGGTACGACGAGAGGAACCCGGCCTGCGTCAGCAGCCCAGACCGCTGGGTCGGATCCATGTCGACCTTCGTCAGCATGAGCGGATCGCTCGAGAACGTGCCCGTGACGCCGTAGATCGGGGCGAGCAGCGAGTTCACGAAGCCTGTCGGCGTCGTGTAGAAGTCCTTGATCCCGCGTCCCTGCGCGAACATCCAGTTGAGGAACTGCAGGACCTCCTGCTTCATCGCCGCCGGCGCGTTCGGCTTGAAGTCGGGGAACGCCGTCGCGTCGCGCGTGATGCCGTCGTACGTTCCGAGGCGGTACACCTGCAGGTTGAAGTTGCTGAGGCCGGCCGTGCCCGTCGTCCCGTCGAGCAGCCGCTTCGCCTGCGCGGCGACGCCGGCGCTGTCGTGGAGCTGCCCCGCCGTGGACGCCGCGAGCAGCGTGTCGTCGGGAATCGTGTTGGTTATCGAGAGGGCGAGCTTGGCGCCCACCTCCCAGTCGTCGAGCGGCACCTTCGTCGCGCCGGCGGCGGCCGTCCCGAGCTCGGTCCGGTAAAGGAAGTACGGCGACTGCAGCATCGCCTGGATGACCAGGCTCGCGCCCGCCTTGAACGCGTCGACGCCGGGATACAGCGTCGGTCCCTGATTGAAGAGCCCGACGTGGGTCGTCACCTCCGCCGTCGTGAGCGGCCGCCGGAACGCGCGCTGTCCGAACGCGGTTATGAACGCCTTGCCTTTCCCCGCGGTGTCCGTGGGCGCGTTCGCGGGAACCAGGCGCCCGAGCGCGGTCGCGTCGCCCGTGACCTTGTCGGCCAGCTTCTCCGACGCGTCGAAGAGCTGCGCGCGGAGCTGCTCGGTCACGAACAGCGCGTCGGCTTCGTTGTCGAAGCCCATAAGGGCGTCGCCCGTGACGCCGCTGTCGATGTCCGCGATGTCGGTCAGCTTCAACAGATCACGAACGGCGTTCGACCACTGCTGGCGGCTGAGGCGCGCCACCCGCGCCGTCGCGACCAGCACGCTCGCCGGCGGCGACGACGGAATCGCGTACGGGTCGCCGCCGAGACCGGTGCTGCTGCCCTGCCCGCCCGTGCCGGGGCTTCCCCCGGTCTGACCGCCGCCCGCCCCCGAGCCGGCGGCATTACCCGTGCCCGCGGGGTTCGAAGCGCCCGCCTGGCCGGACGCCATCGTGCCGATCTTGCCAGTGCAGCCCGCGGTGAGGGCGAAGAGCGCCAGAAGCGAAGCCTTCATGCTGCCTCCTGGGCTCATTGGCCCGGCGGGAGGGGCCTTTGTTGACTTTATTTCCTATGGCGGCCGAGGGCCCCTGCCGGTAGCGCCGTCCCGTCGGCCACTTCCGGCGGTTTTGTTAACAACATGATCCAAATTGCGACAGATCGTCGTCATGAAGGTGCGAGCCGCCGCGTGGCTCTCGTTCGTGCTCGCGGGCCTGCCCGCCTGCGCCGGCGAGATCGATCCGTCCCTGATCCCGAGCGCGAACAGCCCTCCACCGCCCTGCGACGCGCCCAAGACGGTCTTTGCCACGAACTGCGCGATCGCGGGCTGCCACGCCGCGAACTCTTCCAGCGGTGGGGGTCTCGACCTCGCGTCGGCTGGCGTCGTCGGTCGCCTCCTCGGCAAGGGACCGTCAAGCAACCTGGCCACCGGCGCCCGCTGCGCTGATGCCGGCAAGCCCTACCTCCTCGCCAACTCGAACCCGGCGAGCGGCCTCCTCATGGACAAGATCGATGCCACGAAGGTGACGTGCGGAAGCGCGATGTCGCTGCTCGGCCAGATCGATTCGTCGCAGATCACCTGCATCTCGCTGTGGGCCACCGCGGTGACGACCGGAGCGGTCACGCAATGACGCTCCGGTCGGCGGCCATCCTGGCGTCGGTGCTGGTGGTGGCGACGGGCGCGCCCGCCCTCGGCGCGGGCGGCAAGCGCGCGGGTGTGCCGAAGTTCGACGGCGGCCAGGAGGTCGTGGTCCGCAAGCGCGTCATGCAGGTGCTCAAGGCGCACGGTTACGAGCTCGCGAAGTCTCGCGAGATGGACCTCGGCGTCGCGAACACCGGGGCGCTGCTCGACGCCGACGACGGTTTCGCGAAGGTCGCGAAGGAGCTCGCGCTGTCGGTGATCGTGACGGGCGAGGTCGGAAAGAAACGCACGAAGATCACGGTGCACGACGGGCGCGACGGCGCGACGCTCGGCCAGGCGGCGTTTCCGGGCGCGAACCCGCGCAAGATGGCGGCGGAGGTCGGGCGTACGTTCTGGAGCAAGCTCGGCGGGGAGATCGAACGCGGGCGCGCGCCGGCGGGTGCGAAGAAGGTGCAGAACGTCGTGGAGGCGCCGGACGACGACGAAAGCGCGCCCGACGTGGATGACGCGGGCGAGGCGGCCGAACCGAAAGCCAAGCGCGCCGAGCGTGCCGGCGCATCTGACGCCGCGGGCCCCCCCGACGGGGCCGGCGCCTCGCCGTCGCGGCGTGCCGACGCGGCGGACGACAACGTGCTGCGGGAAGAGGCGAGCGCCGGCGCCCCGCCCGGGGCGGTGCCGCCGACGTTCGACGCGTTCATCGCGCCGACGGGAACCAACCGCGCCCTCGTCTACCATCAGGACTACAGCCCGGCGGGCATGCGCCCTTACACGTTGCCGGCGGCGGCTGCGCCAACCTTGCGCGTCGTCTGGTACCCGATCAGCGCGCTGTCCAGCGGCCCGATGCAGCACCTCGGCCTCGAGGCCGCGATCGAGCAAGCATTCGGCCTGCGATCCGCCGCCGGCGCCGACGGCAGCGCGCTCGCCGGCAAGACCTTCGGCAACGCGGTCCACGAGTACGCAGGCGGCCTGCGCTACCGGATTCCGTTCGGCGCGGGACATCAGGTCTGGATCTCGGGCACCGCCGGCGAGCACGCCTTCGTCTTCACGAGCCCCGGCGACTGCAGCGGGTGCCGGGCGATGCTGCACATCCCTGACACCATCTATCGCTACGGCCGTCCCGGGATCGGGCTGCGACTGGAGCTGCCCGGCGATCTATCGTTCGCGCTGGGCGGCGGGTATCGCTACATCGTCAACGCCGGGGGCGCCGACCTGGACGCGTATTTCCCCCACCGGACGGTCGGTGGCGTCGATGCAGATCTGGCGCTCGGTTACCGGATCGGACGCAGCCTGGAGATCCGCGCATCCGGCCAGCTGCGGCGATACTTCTACGACATGCACTCGAAGGCCGGCGACGCCTACCTCGCGGGTGGGGCGATCGATCAGTACTGGACCGTCGGCCTGGGGATGGCCGTCCTTCTGGGCGGCGGCGAGTCGTTGACTCAGAACTGAGTGAAGAACTTCCACGCTTCCCCGGGATTCCAGGTCATGGACTGGCCCGGGTCCTTGGGCGACGGGTCGTGGCCGTTGCTGCCGTCGAACGCACACCAGCGAACGGGGTGCCCCGCCGAGCAG
>DATMZL010000359.1:0-4936 GCA_035607075.1 Polyangia bacterium | reverse complement strand
GCGATGATACGCGGCGAGCAAACCTCGCCGACTCCTCACGCGATCGAGCAAACGTTGCGAAAAGCATCGGTGAAGCCGCGGGGCCCCGTCGGTGCTACTGTCTACCCCGATGGCCGACACGCGGGAGCACACGCTGACGCAGGTGCAGTCGCCGCTGGCGCCCGGCGAGCAGCGAGACCGCGCCGTGCTGCTGGTGTCGGGCAACGCAGCGACGCCCGGACTGTCGGCGCGCACGCGGCTGCAGATCGTCGGCGACGAGCTCTACCTCGGGCGGCGCGCCGACGGCCTGCCCGTGCAGGCCAGCGTCGCCGTGCTCGACGACGCCCTCGTCTCCGGCCAGCACGCGCGCATCGTGCGCGGCTCGGGCGGTTACGATCTAGAGGATCTGGGCAGCAAGAACGGCACCTTCGTCGACAACCTGCGCGCGGAGGGACGCACGCGCCTGCGCGACGGCGCGCTGGTGTTCGCCGGCAACCACGTCGGCGTGTTCCGCATGGTGTCGCAGATCGAGCTCGAGGCGATCAAGGCCGAGCTGGTCACGCCGCTGGGGCCGGTCGCGACGGCGTCGCCGTCGCTGGCGGTGGCGTGCGATCGGCTGCGGCGACTCGCGGCGTCCGAGGGCGAGCTGTTCATCGTCGGCGAGACCGGCGTCGGCAAGGAGGTCTACGCGCGGGCGGTCCACGACGCCAGCAAGCGCAAGGGCAGGTTCGTCGCCATCAACTGCGCGGCCATCCCGCGCGAGCTGGTGGAGAGCGAGCTGTTCGGTTACCGCGCGGGCGCGCACTCCACGGCGCACTCGGCGAAGGCGGGCCTGATCGAAGAAGCGGAAGGCGGCACGCTGTTCCTCGACGAGATCGGCGAGATGACGCCCGAAGCGCAGATCAAGATCCTGCGCTTTCTGCAAGACCGCGAGCTGACGCCGCTGGGCGCGACGCGGCCGCGGCGCATGGACGTGCGGATCATCGCGGCGACCAACCGCACCGTCGTCGGGCCGGGCAAGTCGGGGCTGCGCGACGACATCGTGGCGCGCCTGGGCGCGGCGCCCATTCACCTGCCGCCGCTGCGCAACCGCATCGAGGACCTCGGCGCGCTGGTCGGGCATTTCCTGGCCGGCGTCCCCGCGCAGGGACCGCGCTTCGAGCAGCCGGCGTTCCGCGCGCTCTCCCTGCACGCCTGGCCGCTGAACGTCCGCGAGCTGGAGAAGATCGTCACCACCGCAGCGGTGCTGACGGGCGGCAAGCCGATCGGGCTGCGCGATCTCCCCGAGCCGATCGCGCGCGTGCTGTCCGCGCCGGCCGCGCCCGGCACCCGCCGGTCGACCGGCCCGTCGCCGACGCCGGCGCAGCTGGAAGAGCTGCTGCGACGCTACGAGGGCAACGTCGCCGACGTGTCGCGCGAGCTGGGCAAGCACCGCGCCGCCGTCTGGCGCTGGATCAAGAAGTTCGGCCTCGGCCCGCAGAAGTTCCGCCGCAGCGAATAGCGGGGGGCGGTTGGCCCGCTTGCTGCACGCTACGCGAGCCCTCACATGCGCGTGCTGTCAGTCACGGGTTCGGTCGCCGTTCTCGCCGTCGCGATGATCGCCATCGAGCGCCTGCGGCCCGGGCGCCTGTGGCCGAAGGTGCAGGGCTGGTGGCCGCGCGCGCTGGCGCTCAACGCCTTCCAGGTGACGTCGGTCTACGTCGCGGGGCTGACCATCGACGCATGGCTGGGCGTGCGCCGGCCGTGGTCCGCTGAAGCGCTGAGCGGTTGGGCCGGCGTCGCGGTGGGCTACGTTGTGCACACGTTCGTGTACTACTGGTGGCATCGCGCGCGGCACGCGGTTCCGCTGCTCTGGCGCTGGGTGCACCAGGTTCACCACAGCCCGACGCGGATCGAGGTGATCACGAGCTTCTACAAGCACCCGATCGAGATCGCCCTTAACAGCGTCCTCTCCAGCGTCGTGCTCTACGTCGTCGTCGGGCTGCGGCCCGAGGTGGGCGCGCTGGTAATGACCGTGAACGGAATCGCCGAGCTCTTCTACCACTGGAACGTTCGCACGCCGCGCTGGCTCGGCACCATCGTGCAGCGCCCCGAGAGCCACTGCGTGCACCACCAGGAGCAGCTTCACCGTCACAACTACGCCGACCTGCCCGTGTTCGACCTGCTGTTCGGGACGTATCTGAACCCGAAGGCGTGGGCCGGCCGGTGTGGGTTCGGGGAAGAGACGGAGCGGCGGCGCCTCGGTGCGATGTTGCTCGGGCGCGACGTCAATCGCGACGTCAATCGCGAGTCCGCGCCGTGAACCCGCGCGAGCTGATCCCGGCGGGCGCGTTGCTCGCCCTCGGACTCACGCAGATGGTGGCGCAGCTGGCGGGCAGCGACGCCCTCCGCGCCGTCGCGGCGGCGACCAACGCGTCGCCCGCGCCCAAGGTGTTCTCCGCGGTGTCCGGGCTCGAAACGTATTCGACGACATTCTTCGTCGACTGGACGGAGACCGACGGTAGCCGCCACTCGCAGCGGCTGACGTCGGAGATGTACGCGCGGCTGCGCGGCCCCTACAACCGCCGCAACGTCTACGGTGCCGTGCTGGCGTTCGGTCCTTTGCTGGCCAGCAGACCGGCGACCGCGCCGATGTTCGCTTCGGTGATGCGCGCATCGTTGTGCGGCGACCGCGCGGTGTTGCGCGAGCTCGGCTTCGCGCCCGAGCGGATGTCGTGGCTGCGCGTTCGCCTGGAGCCCTTGCGGCCCGAAGCGCTGGCCGCGCTGCCACGCCTGTTCGAGCCGGACTGCCGATGACGCTCGCGCGTCTGTTACCGCGAGCCGCCTGGACCGGCGTCCGGTATGGCCGCTTTCGGCTGGTGCTCGGAATCTATTTGGCCGTGCATTTCGCGCACCTCGCGCCCTGGGCGGCAGAGCTGTTCTCCTCGCGGGGCGTGCTGCCCGACGGGCGCACGAGCCCCTTCATCCACCTTTTCCCGAACGTGCTGGCGCTGAGGGACGGCCCCGCGTTCGTGACCGTGTTCGTGGCGGCTGCGGCGGTCCTCGCGGTGCTGCTGGCGCTGGGCGTCGCCAATCGCGTCGGCGCGGTGGTGCTCGCGTACGTGCTCGCGTGCCTTTACGGACGCAACCCGCTGATCGCGAACCCGTCGCTGCCGTATGTCGGCTGGCTGTTGCTGGCGCACGCGACGCTGAAACCTCTGCCGGCGGGCGTGGGACTGTGGCGGGGCGAGCCGGCCGGCGGCTACCAGGTGTCGCGGCCGATGCAGGCCGCGGCGTGGATCGTACTGGCGGCCGGCTATTCGTTCAGCGGCTACACGAAGCTGGTGAGCCCGTCGTGGCTCGACGGCAGCGCGGTGGCGCGGGTGCTCGCGAGCCCGCTCGCGCGCCCGGGTTGGCTGCGCGACGCCTTGCTCGCGCTGCCGGCGGGCGCGCTGCACGTCGCGAGCTGGGCCGCGCTGGCCCTGGAGCTGACGTTCCTTCCGCTCGCCCTCGTGCCGTGGCTGCGGCGGTGGATCTGGGCCGCGATGTTGAGCATGCATCTCACGCTGATCGCGCTCGTGGCGTTCGCCGATCTCAGCTTCGGAATGGTCGTCTTTCACCTGTTCGTCGTCGATCCGGCCTGGTGGCGCGGCGCCAGGTCCTGAACGCCTACGGGCGCGGTTTCACGGTGGGGTTGTAAAGCGTCTCGTGGGCGCGGCGGAGCAGCGTCGGGATCTCGGCGCGGAACGGTGAGTCGGGCAGCGCGCGCGTGATCTCGGCGTCGTTGAAATTGACGGCGCGCGCGCCCGGCACCCAGTGGTTGTCGGCGCTCATCGAGATGTAGCGCTCCTGCGCGAAGTGAATCAGGTCGTAGGCGCGCACCAGGTTGTGCAGCCAGAGGATGCGGCGCACGTTGATCTTGCCCGGCAGCTCGGTCCACTCGGGGAGGCCGTCCGACCAGCGGCGCGCGAAGTCCGCGCCCAGCGCGTCGGCGTAGGCGGCCTCCAGGCGCGCGACGATCGGCGGCAGCAACCTCGGCGCGTCCTCGAGCAGCGCCAGCGCGGCGACGTGCGCGTCGAAGTCCGATGGAACCGCCGCGCCGAGCGACAGCGTGTGTGCGTCCAGCTTCGTCAGGCACCACAGATCGTTGAACGCCATCGGCGACAGCGGTGCGGTCAGCTTCCGCAGCTTCTCCGACGGCGCGTAGAGGCGCCCGCCCTTGTCCGTCGGGCTGATGATGAAGACGCCCATGTCGCGCGCCCGCGCCTCCGCGATCGCCGGCAGGTTGTCCTGGAAGACGTAATAGGCGTGCAGGTTCACGTAGTCGAAGCGATCGGAGCGGATGATGTCGACCAGCAGCGGCGTCGCCGCGTGCGTCGAGAAGCCGATGTGGCCGATCCGCCCCGCCCGCCTGAGCTTGTCCGCGATCTCCCAGCAGCCGGTGCGCAGGGTCAGGTCGACGCAGCTGGGCGAGTTCAGTCCGTGGAACGACAGCAGGTCGATCGTGTCGACGCCGAGCAGCGCGAACGATTCTTCCAGCTGCGCCTCGAAAGCGGCCGGATCCTCGTGCGGCCGCAGCTTCGTCTGCAGCACGAACGCGCTGCGCGGGTGGCGGGCCAGCGCCTTGCCCATCTGCTGCTCGCTGGTGCCGTAACCGCGCGCCGTCTCGAAGTGGTTGATGCCGACGGCCAGCGCGCGCGCGACGACGGCGTCGACGTTGGCCTGGCTGGCGGCGCTGACGCGCGCGCTGCGCTGCCAGCTCTGCTGCGCGCGCATGCCTCCGCACGCGAACACCGACATATCGATCCCCGTTCGCCCGAAACGCCGGTAGAGCACGTTCAGCGAAGTTTCGCAGCGAGATCGGCGTGGGGCGCGGGGATGATCTCGGTGGTGTGCACCCGTGCGGTATCGAGCGCGCCGACGGCCGCGTCGACGGCGGCCTCCACCTCGGCGAGCAGCCCGGTCACGGTGAAGAACG
>DATMZL010000594.1:0-6644 GCA_035607075.1 Polyangia bacterium | reverse complement strand
CGCGAAGGCCAGCGTCTGCCATTTGCCGTGCGGCAACCCGGTGAGAGTGACGCTGCCCGCCGAGTGGTTGGTGATGCCGAGCGACGGCGCGGCGAGGAACATGGCGGCGCTGCCGGTCCAGTTTGCGATCGGCGGGTTGTCGACCGGCAACATGATGTCGAGCAGCAGGGGACCGCCGCCGCCGCCGATCGCGCTGACCCGGACGCTCGTGAACGTCGCGGTGCCCTGCGCGGTCACCGCGAGGGAGCGAATCCCCTGCGTGTGCACCGCGCTCGGCCCGACGGTCTGGCCGGCGCTGTTCGACGCCGCCCAGAAGCCAGGCAGCTCGAAGCCGAGCACGTCGGCGGCTTGGGCCGACTCGGGGCAGACCAGCGAGGCGCCGCTGCACGTCTCAGCGCCCTGGTTGCCGCTGGCGGTCGCGCAGACCGTCCCGGCGGCGGCTAACTGGTCCGCCGGACAACTCGCCGACGAACCCGAGCACGTCTCGGCCGCATCGCAAGCTCCCAGGGCCGCGCGGCAGACCGTGCCGGCGGCCGCGAGCGTGTCGCTCGGACAGGTGCTCGCGGTGCCGGAGCAGGTCTCCGGGGCATCGCACGCGCCGGCGGCGGCGCGGCAGACGGTGCCGGCGGCGGCGAAGCCGTTGGCCGGACACGCGGCCGACGAGCCGGAGCACTTCTCGGCCACGTCGCAGGCGCCGCTGGCGGCCCGGCACGTGGTGCCGGCGGTCAGGAAACCGTCGGCGGGACAGCTGAGCGAGGTCCCGTTGCAGGTCTCGGCGGCGTCGCAGGCCCCGTTGGCCGCCCGGCACGTGGTGCCGCTGGCCAGCGCCGAGCAAGTCCCCGCCTTGCCGGTGAGATTGCAGGCGCCGCAGCCGGAGTTGCAGGCGGTGTCGCAGCAGACGCCGCTGACGCAGAATCCGGAGGCGCACTGGCTGCTCGACGTGCAGGCGAGCGCGAACGACGCGTCGTAGAGCGTCGCCGTCGCGAGACCCGTGGTGCCATTGGCGCCGCCCGCGAGCAGCACCATGTTGTTTCCCAGCAGCGTCGCGGTCTGCCCTTGCCGGGCCGCCGGCAACGCGGTGGTCGCGGCCCAGGTGGTCGTGCCGTTCCAGAGCTCGGCGGTCGACTGCGAAGCCGTCCCGTTCGTTCCGCCGGCCACCAGCACCTGGCCATTCTTGACCAGCGTCGCGGGCAGCAACGTCGCGGTGTGCGCCTGCCGCGCGCCGGTCAGGTTGCCGGCCGACGCCCAGCTTCCGGATCCGCTGGCGGCGTTGAACAGGAGCGTCGTGTTCAGCACCGTCGAACCGTTCGCTCCGCCCGCCACCAGCACGTTGCCGTTCGCGAGCGCGGTGGCCGTGTGGCCCTCGCGCGGGCTCGACAGCGCAGTCGAGCTGCTCCACGTCGAGGTGCCGTCGAAGAGCTGCACGTTGGCGACGCTGGCCCCGCCGCCGGAGTCGCCGCCCACGACCAGCACCTTGTTGTTGAGCGTCGCGTTGCTCGGGACCTGAAGCAGCGTGGCCGTGTGCGACCGCACCTTCTGAGGCAAGGCGCCGGTCGCCGTCCACGCACCAGAACCGGTGGCCGGATCGTAAAGGGCCGCCGTGTTGAGCACGGTCGCTCCGTTGACACCACCCGCCACCAGCACCTTGCCGCTCGCCAGCGCGGTCGCGCTGTGCAGGTTGCGCGCGCCGCTGGGCGTGGTCGCGGCGATCCAGGTGCCTGCGCTCGGCGAATAGAGCTCCGCCGAATTCAGGCTGGCGCCCGCGGTGATACCACCCACGACCAGCACCTTGCCGCTGGTCGTCGCGTTGGAGCTGGTTCCGAGCTGCGTCGCGGTGTGCTGGTAGCGGGCACCGCTCATGCTGCCCGTCGCGGCCCAGGTCCCGGTCGTGCGATCATAGAGCTCGGCGGACGACAGCCCGCTGCTGTTGCTCGGACCGCTCCGGCCGCCCGCGACCAGAACCTTCCCGGTCGGTAGCAGGGTCGCCGTGTGGTCTTGACGGGTCACGGTCATCGAGCCGGTCGTGGTCCATCGCGGATCGACCAGCGCCGGATAGCGCACCTCCGCGTCTGGCCAGGTGACGATCACGGCGCAGGACTCCGCTCCGGGCGGAGTGACCTCCCGGCCCCAGGGCGCCGCCGGATCAGTGTCGAAGGCGCAACCTTCGACCGCCAGCGTCGCGGCGACGCGTGCGCCGTCCGCGCTCACGACGTAAGGCGGCTCGACGCGCAGGCGGGGCGTGCCGCCGCCGTCGAGCATCTCGAGGGTGCCCTCCACCAAGCGCAGTCCCTGGACATTCGGCCCGCGCGTCAGCTCGTAGGTGAGCTTCGCGGCTGCTGGGCGCGCGTCGAAGGCTACATAGTCCTCCGTTCCCGACGGCAGCGCGCGGTGGAGCAGGGTGGCTCCGGACTCATGAGCGCCCCGGTAGACGAGATACCCGGCGCCGGCCTCGGCATCGATCGAGACAGCGCCACGCAGGCGAAAGGCCACGACGGCGCCGCTGCTCGCATCTTCGAGGCGGACACGCCCATTGGACTGCGCGGGGTAGACGACCCGCTCCGTCTCGGGCGCTTCCTTCGCGTCGAAACGCGCCATGAGCCCGTAGTCGCCCTTGCTGAACGCGGAAGCGAGCCCGGGTTCGATCGGCGCGCCCGGCCGGGCGGCGAGCTCGGACACCACACGCTGTGCGCGTCCTCCGCCGCAGGCGCCGACGCCAAAACCGAGGCCGATCAAGATGAGCCCGAAAGCGAGCTGGTGAACACGGGCGCGATTTCGGCGGGGGAGGCGAGCAGCGGGCCCGCGACGATGAGGGCGGACACGGCGGTGAGCCTTCGTGCGGGCGGATCGAATCGGATCGGTCATGGCTTGTTCCTACAGACACAACCCCTGGCGCGCGATCTTAGGGCAAGGGCGAACGCGATCGACGGTCAGAGGCTGACGTTCGACGTCGTCTTCGGCTGCACCGTCACGAAGACGAGCGGCCCTTCACGCGGACCGTGTGCTCTCCGACTTCGCACGCGACCGATGTCGGCCATGGAGATCACCGCGCGCTGGTCGAAAAACCACGATTCACTCCCGTCGCCCTTGAATCGCTGAAACTACCAATCCATGTAGCTCCAGCTCTTCTGGCCGGACTCGACGCGCGCACCGAAGCAGGCAGGCTGGGCGTCTTCTCCTCGCAGCTGAATTTCGCGATCTCGAGCGTCGAGACCTCGCGCGCGGTGTAGCGATGGTGAAGCTGATCTCGACCAGCGAATGCCAAGCCGATTCAAGGGCTTGGCGTGTAACATGGCGGTGCGTGGCGGAACACCAGCTTCAGCTTGCTCTCGACGGGGTCATCCACCTCCTCGCGCACAGCCTGTACGCAGATCCCGACGTGTTCGTGCGGGAGCTCATACAGAATGCGCATGACGCGATCGTCAAGCGTCGACTGAACGATCCCGATGCGCCGCCAGGGCGGATTCACATCCGGGTCGAGGACGACACCATCGTGTTCGATGACAATGGCGCCGGGCTCACCGAGGCCGAGATCCACGAATACCTGTCGACCATCGGCCGCTCCGGTACCCGCGAGGTTCGCGAGGCGCTGAGGACGCACGCCCAGGCCGTCACGCTGATCGGTCAGTTCGGGATCGGACTGCTGTCGGCGTTCATCGTCGCGAGCGACATCACGATCGAGACGCGGTCGGCGGGCGCGCCCGCCTGGCGATGGAGCAACGCGGGCGGCCGCACGTATCGACTCGAGTCCGGCGACCGCGAGGCGCCGGGCTCCTCCGTGCGTCTCCGCATCAAGCGCGAGCACGCAGGCTTCCTCGCGACAGCCAAGCTTCGCGCGATCGTCCGGCGCTACGCCGATTTCGTCCGGATCCCGATCTTCGTGGGCGGGGCGCAGGAACCGGCGAACCGCGGCAGCGCGCCCTGGGACGAGATCGACGCGAGCCCCGAGGCGCGCGCGGCCCGGCTCGCGGGCTGGTGGAAGCGGCGCATGGGCGACACGCCGGCGCTGATCACGTCGATCGATATCCCCGTCCGTGTCGGCGATACGACCGCGCGCGTCCGCGGCGTCCTCGGGCTACCCGGCACCACGGGCGCCGAGGATCCGGATGTGGACGTCTACGTCGCCTCCATGTTCATCACGGCGAAGAATCGGCAGCTGCTCCCGCCGTGGGCGCGCGCCATGGGCGGCGCGATCACCTGCGACGCGCTCACGCCAAACGCATCCCGGGACGACGTGATGGCGGACGCCGCGCGCGACGCGGTTCGCGATGCGCTCGCGGAGACGCTCCTGTCCTGGATCGCGCGCGCCGCATCGGAAGAACGTGCCGCGCTGGTCGCGGCGCTCCGCCTGCACGCGAACCGACTCCTGCCGCTCTTCGCCGAGGTGCTCGACGACGAGCTGCTCGGTGTTCTCGGTCCCCACATTCCCCTGCCGACGGATCAGGGTCCCCGCACGCTCGACGAGCTGATGGCGGCTTCGCCCCGCGGTCCGGATGGCGTCGTCGAGCTGCACGCCTACACCGACTGGGGCACCGCGAATCAGTTCCTGCTGCTCTGCGCCGCGGCCGGCATTCCCGTGCTCGATCTCCACCAGCCCGGCGCCGCTGCGCTCGTGCGCCGGTACACCACGCTTGTTCGCGCGCGCGTCCTCGAGGTCGACATTGCGGGCGGCACCTCCCTCTTCCGACCGCTCGGGGCCGAGGACGCGTTCTCGTTCCGGCGGCTGGAGAATGCGGCGCGCGGCGCGCTTGAGGCACACGGCTGCGAGACGAAGATCGTACGCTTCGCGCCCGCGACTCTGCCGGCGCTCCGGCTGGACACGTCCGCGGGCCGAACGGCGCGCCAGATCGACGTACTGGCGCACGACGGCGGGGTGCCGGCCGCGCTCCGCTCGATCCTCGCGGCCCGTGCGCCAAGCCCCGCTCCAACAGCGACGTTTTACCTCAACGCCGACAGCCCGCTCGTGCAGATACTGGCGCGACGCGAGTCCGACGCAGCCACGGTTTCGGCGCTTCACCTGCTGCACGGGTCGGCGCTCCTGCTCTCGGGCCAGCGCCTCCCGCCGGCGGTCGTCGACCAGCTGTTTGCCGAGACGAACGCAGCGATCAGCCTGCTCCTCGGGGAAACCTGAGCTCCAGGGTACGAGGCGATGACGGCCAAGGAGATCAACGCGGCGCTGGTCCGGACAATGAAGCTCCTTCGCGCGCACCGGCCTGCCGAGGCCATCCCGCTGATCGTGCCGGCGCTCGCCGCTGCACAGCGCCTCGACGACCCGAAGCTCACCTTTGAGTGCGCGACAGAGGCCGGTTGGGCGCGCGAGTACCTCGACGATCACGCGGGCGCGCTGGCCATGTTCACCGTCGCGCTCGCCGCGGCCGAGCGGCTTCCCCCCGCGGAGCGAGACAGCGACCGCGTCGCTGAAAGCCGCCTGCACTGGGTCACGAACGCGGCCGACATTCCCGGCATCCCCGCCGCGCGCTTGCTCGCGGTCGTGGACGAGGTTCTGGCCAGGGCGAAGACGCACCGGATCCGCGCGGACGCCCTGGGGAGACGTTCTTCCATCCTCCAGAAAATTGGCCAACCCGAAGCAGCGTGGGAGACCGCCGAGCAGATCATCGAACTGCTCCCCCATCTCGAGACCGGCGACCGGTTCGAAACCCTGTGCGAGGTCGCCTGGATCGCCGAGGAGACCGGCCACGACGAGCGCGCCCTCTCCCTGTATGAAGAAGCGCGGCGCCTGCCATGGCAGGGTATGCCGCCGCTCGCGGAGGCGATGGTCTTGAACGGCCTCGGCAACCTTTTCCTGAAGGTCGGACGCGCCGAAGAAGCGTATTCGTGCGCGAGCGATCTGATGCGCGCCGTCGCGTCCATGGGCCCCCAGCCGCAGCACGCCGCCCTGGGCTTCATGGTCGACGCGGCGCGGGCGGTGGGACGCCTCGACGAAGCCTTCGAGGCTGCCGAACGCTTCCTCGGCAGCGCGCGCGTGCGCGGTACGGCGGACGACACCCTCCTGCGTGCGCTCATCGACAGCACCAACGTGCGGATCGATCGCGGCGGCGCGGACGTGGAAGTCGACGGCATGCTCGCCGAGGCCGAGGCGATCGCGGCGAAGGTCGACGCCTCGAGCGGCACGACGCGCTGGCGTGACGAGCTCGCGAAGATCCACGCGCGGCGCGGCATGAACCAGAAAGAGACGCGGCCATGACCGCTCAGGAGATCAAGGCGGCGATGGACCGGGCGGAGAAGCACCTCCGCACGGTGCACTCGACATCACCGTCGCCGGGCCTCCGGTAGGCGTGGAGCTGTTCGTCGACGACGCGTCGGTGATTCAGCGCCGTCCGTAACACGACAGCGGGTGCTCCCTTACCTGGCGCAGCCTGCCGACGAGGTAGGGCGCAGTCGGTCATCCAGTGCGGCACTTTCGTGAACCACGAAACGCCGGTTCTCGGCCGTCACAGGCACCATCTATTGAAGTCCGCAATTTATTGCCGGTGCCTCGCGCGATTTATTGCTCTCGATCGTACCCGCGCGGGTTCTTTAGGCATGGCCGACGTCTGCGGACATGAGCCGACTGCCATCGGTTCGCCATCGGTTGTAGAGTTCGCCGCGTGTCGGGTTGGCACGGTCTGGATCGAACCTACGAACTC
>DATMZL010000379.1:0-6280 GCA_035607075.1 Polyangia bacterium | reverse complement strand
GGCCGCTGACGTTGGCCAGGGGCGTGAACGGCAGGAAACGGAACACGCGGCGCGCGGCCGGCTCGACGACGCCGGGCAGGCGCAGCAGGACGCCGAGGTGCAGCCCGATCAGGACGTCGTGCGCGAACGCCTCGAGCCCGTGCGGGACCAGCGCGCCGATGCGCACCGGCGGCATGCCCAGCGTGGGCGACAGGACAAGGTCGAACTTCTCGCTGGCCGTCGTGAACGCGCGGACCGTGGTCTCCAGGCGGTCGCGCGCCAGGCCCGCGCGCAGCGCGGTTTGCTGGCGGCCGATCGTCGCCATCAGCGCGGTGTTCGTCTCGATGTCGCCGCGCCGCGGACGGCGGCCGAGGCGCGCGGCGCCGCGCGCGAGCAGCGTCGCGATCTCCACGCACAGCAGCGTGAAGAAGTCGCGCGCGAAGCCGTCGCCGTCGACGTCGAAGGCCGCTTCGTCGACGTGATGGCCGAGGTCCGTGAGCAGGCGTGCGGCGTCGTCCGCCGCCGCGACGCAGTCGGCGTGGGGCGCGACGCCGGTGACCCACGGACGTTTGGTCAGCGCGATCCGCAGACGTCCCGGCGGCGCCCCGACCTCGGCGGCGAAGGGGCGCGCGGCGGGCGGCGCCCAGTACGGCGACGTCGCTTCGGGACCGGCGATCGCGTCGAGCATCGCGGCGCTGTCGCGCACGCTGCGCGAGACGACGTGTCCGATCGCGAACCCGCTCCACACCTGTGTGTGATCGGGCCCGACCGGCGTGCGTCCGCGCGTCGGCTTCAGGCCGAACAGGCCGCAGCACGACGCCGGGATGCGGATCGATCCGCCGCCGTCGCTGGCGTGCGCGACGGGGACGATGCCGGCGGCGACGGCGGCCGCGGCGCCGCCGCTGGAGCCACCTGCGGTCAGCTCCAGGTTCCACGGGTTGCGCGTCGGCCCGAACAGCTTTGGCTCGGTGAACGGCGTGATGCCGAGCTCGGGCGTGTTGGTCTTACCGAAGACGACCGCGCCCGCGCGCTTGAACCGCTCGACGAGGGTCGCGTCACGCGCGGGTCGGAAGTCGTTCAAGAACCGGCTGCCCGCCCGGAGCGGCGCACCCGCCACCGCCGCATCCAGATCCTTCAGCAGCAGCGGCAGTCCGCGGAACGCGCCGGCGCCGGGCGGCAGCGCGGCGGCGTCGCGACGCGCCTGATCGTAGAGCGGCGTGATGATCGCGTTCACGCGCGGATTCACCCGCTCGGCGCGCGCGATCGCCTCCTCCAGCAGCTCGGCGGGCGTCACCTCGCCGCGGCGGACCAGGTCCGCCAGCCCCAGCCCGTCCAGCCGCCCATACTCCGGGATGGCCATCGTCAGCCTCGGCGCAGCATCCGCGGCACGACGATGGCGGCGGCGACCGCGACGACGGCGGTTGCGCAGCGGACGACGACGTCGACGCCGTACAGCGGCTTCCAGATCACCCAAACGTCCAGCGCGTGCGCGGCGGCCAGCCCGAGCGCGAGCAGCGCCAGCAGCACGTAGCCGAACGTTTTGTTCTTGCCGGCGCTGGGACGCGCGCGCGCCGCCGCGCGCAGCAGCGCCACCGCGATCGCCACCGCCGCGAGCGCGATCAGCGCGTTCGTCACCAGCTCCATGACGAGGAGCGACGGCGTCCAGAGATACGAATGCCCCCTGGCCATGAACGTCTCGGTCGAGAACAGCGTGCGCAGACCGCCCAGCATGCCACAGCGGGAAATCCCGAACTATCGGGTCGCCTCGCGCGGTCAACCCGGCGGCGCGACACGCACGCCGACGGGACACGAGACGCCGGTGCCGCCGAGGCCACAGTAACCGTCTGGGTTCTTCGCCAGGTACTGCTGGTGGTAGTCCTCGGCGTAGAAGAACTCCGGCGCGTCGACGATCTCGGTGGTGATCGGCGCGAAGCCGGCCTCGGCCAGCACGCGCCCGTACGCGTCGCGCGCGGCGATCGCTTCGGCGCGCTGCGCGTCGCCGTGCGTGTAGATCGCCGACCGGTACTGCGTGCCGACGTCGTTCCCCTGCTGCATCCCCTGCGTCGGATCGTGCGCCTCCCAGAACACGCGCAAGAGCTCGCCGTAGCTGACGACCTTCGGATCGAACACGACCTGGACCACCTCGGTGTGACCGGTCAGGCCCGAACAGACCTCGCGGTAGGTCGGGTTGGGCGTCGTGCCGCCCGCGTAACCGACGGCTGTGCTGTAGACGCCCGGCTTCTGCCAGAACTTCTTCTCGGCGCCCCAGAAGCAACCGAGCCCGAACGTCGCCAGCTCGGTGCCGGCGGGGAAGGGCGGCTGCAGGCGGGCGCCGCTGACGAAGTGCTTCTCGGGGACGGGCATCTTTTCGGCGCGGCCGGGCAGCGCCTCGCCGGGTCCGGGCATCTTCGGTTTCACTAGGCTCCACATGCCCGCCAGCATGGCGCCCCGTGCGCGGCGGCGCCAGCGATCGTTACGGCGTGATCAGAAGCTTGCGCGTGGCCCACGATTCGCCGCCGCGGTCGTCGCGGACGACGACCCAGATCGTGATTGTGGCGCGGCCGTCGGCGTCGGTCGCGATCGTGCCCGGGCCGGGCGGCGAGTACTCGGACTCGATGTGGATCGGACCCGTGGCGACGAAGCCCGTATCGGGCTCGCTGGACGTGACGGGCGGCGCGAACGTCCCCGCCGTCGCGAAGAACCGGTAGCGCAGCGTCTCGCGCGCGACCGTGAACGGGACGGCGTGGTGCGTGTCGGGATCGATGACGGTCGTCTCGAACGACTCCGCGTTGCCCTTCGAAGGCCGGATCCAGAACTTCGTCCCCGGACGATCGACGACGAACGGCTGGTCGGGCTTGTTCGGATCCGGCGACGTCACGATCTGCGGCGTGTCGACGGGATCGAAGGTGGCGGGGTCGCGCTCGTAGAACAGATCCAGCTCGTCGATGGTCGGGATCTGGTTCGGGATCTGCTGGTCGTCGATCCGCTGCGCCCAGTAGAGCACCCGCTTGACGCCGCGGATCTGCTCGCCATCTTCCGTGTCCACCTTGATGTCGAGGGTCAGCGGCATCCCCAGATCGAACCCGCCGTGCAGGTTGCCGTACTGGTCGGGGAAGATGTCACGCATGAACGCCGTCTTCAGCTGCTCGATGTCGGGGTGCACCTTGGTCGGCAAGTTCATGTCGATCGAGCCGGGCTCCAGCACCCAGGTCGTATCGCTGTTCTCGTCGCACAGCGCGCTGCCGACGGTGGTGCGCGCCCCGCCCGACGGAAACGCGCCGCCGCCCTGGCCGCCGCCGGGCGGCGCGGGCGCGAACGGATCGTTGGGACAGGCGCTGATCGAGTACGACACCATCCGTCCGCCCCCACTCGGATCGACGATCAGCGGCGTGACCGTCACCTCCGGGTTGCTGGCGGGATCGACGATCGGCATCAGCGGGTTCGAGAGGTCCGCGCTCAAGATGATCTCCGACGGGTCCGTCTTTACCGCCAGCATGCGTAGGTCGACGACCGTCGTCGGATTCTGAAAGTCCGTACACGCGCCCGCGGCGCACGCGCCGATCAGCAGCAACGCCAGCGACCCCGACCGCATCAGAACCGCCCCCGCAATCCCAGGATCGGCAGGATGGGCACACCGCGCAGCGGCGCCGACTGGCGCGATCGGTAGTCGTACAGCACGCCCTCCGCGTTCTCGGAGTTGAGCACGTTGATGATGTCGAGGTAGATGCCCAGCACCCATCGGTCGAAGGTGAAGCGCCGCTCGACGCGCACGTCCAGCTGGCTGTAGGTCGCGTTGCGTGCCGATCCCGGCGCCCCGGTCTCGCGCGTGTACGTGCCGAAGTCGGAGTCGAAGAACGATCCGACGACCGGCGTGCGCGGCGTGCCCGTCACGAGGCGGTAGCTGGCGCCCGTCTCCCAGTCGCGGAAGCGGTAGCTGCCGACGACGATCAGGTTGTGCGTCTGATCGAATGGCCCGGGGCGCCACGACAGGTCGCCGCCGTTGCGCGCCATGCCGTTGTTCATCCCCATCGGCACGCCCTCCGCAAGCGTCCCCGCCACCTCGGACCGCGACAGCGTGTACGCGATCCACCCGTAGAAGTGCTCGGTGACGTTGTGCCGCAGCCACAGCTCGAGGCCGTAGGACCGCGATCGGCCGACGCTCGAAAAGTGGTCGATGGTGGCCACCGGCAGATCATGCCGCCGCACGAAGAACGCTGTCGCGGTCACCTCGTCGGCGTCGGTGAACTTGTGCTCGACGCCCACCTGGTACTGATCCGCCCACGACAGCAGCAGGTTCGGGTTGCCGTACACGCGATCCAGGAATTGGGGGTTGGGCAGCTGGTGGTAGAGGCCAACCGCCGCCTTGACCGCCCAGCGCGGCGTCAGGTCCCAGCGCAGCGCCAGCCGCGGATCGTACGAGAACTTGTCGGTCTCGACGACGTGGTAGTAGTCGAGGCGCAGACCGGGGACGATGCGCAGCGCGGGGGTGATGTTCCACTGCGCCTCGGCGTACGCCGCCGGCGCCGCGTCGTAGAGCGATCGCACGACGTCGACCGACTGGGGCGGCATGGTGTTGCCGATCGTGCGGCCGTCGCGCGGGAACGGCAGGTCGGTGTAGTGCGCCCAGTCGTAGCTGAGGACGAAGTCCAGGCCCGCCGCCACCGCGATCGCCGAATTGAAGCGCCGGCTGATGTCCTCCCGTCCCCACAGCCGGTGGTAGCGCTGGTAGCCGCCGAATGCGCCGGTCGACAGGCTCTGATCGCCGTAGCCGTACGTCGCCGACAGCCGCGTGTTCCAGTCGCCGAGCGAGCTGACCCACTCGCCCATCACGTGGTGAAAGCCGATGTGCGTGTTGGATTCCAGCTGGACGGTCGGATCGCTGGAGATGATCTCCAGCGAGTCGCTGCTGCCGTAGGCGAGCAACCCGACGCGCCCGCCACCCGGGAGATCTTTGTCGGCGCGCGCCTGATAATCCCAGTACACGGGTGCGACGGTGAAGAACGTCGACCCGGCGCGCGACGGCACGATGTACGGCAGGATCAGCGGCAGGATCGCGTCGATGTAGCTGCGCCGGAACGCGAAGCTTGTGCGCACGCCTCCCGGCAGCGGCCCTTCGACGAACGCCGACGAGTCGCGCAGGTTGATGTCCACCGCGCCGTGCAGGGTCTTTCCGACGTCGCCCTTGACATTGACGTCGACGACGCCGCCGATGAAACGGCCGTAGCGAACGCCGAAACCGCCCGGGTAAAAGTCGATCTTGTCGATCAGGTTGGCCGTGAACACCGACGGTCCGGCCAGGAAGTGGTAGAGGACCGGGATCGGCTCACCGCCGATGAACACGCCGGTGTCGCCCGGGTTCGCGCCCCGCACGATGAGCAGCCCGAGGCCGAACGGCGCGCGCGCGACGCCCGGCATGTTCTGCAGCACGCGCAGCGGATCGCCGATGGTGCCGGGCACGGTCGTCAGCTCGGCCTTGCTCAGCGTCTGCCTGGTTTCCTCCGGGTGCTCGGGGCGCGCCCGAACGCGCGTCTCGTTGAGGCCGCCGGCGCGCTTGCGCGCATAGCATGTCCATGCGACCGGGTTCGGCCCGGCGAGCTCGGCGGCGGCGAAGTCGCGCACGCAGGAGTCATGCAGTGTGTCGGAGACGACGACCCGCAGGGCGCCCTCGGGGGCGCGGACCTCGAAGCGGCCGTCGTCGTCGGTCGTCCCGACGACCTCGGCGGGCAGGTCGCCGCCGCCCGATGCCGCCCCGCGGCGAATGATGGCGACGTCGGCGCCGGCCAGCGGCTCGCGCGTACCGCGCTCCCGTATCTCGCCGCGCACGACGATCCGAGTCGCGACGGGCGGTTGAGCCGGGCCACCGTCGGCCGCGGCGGCGTCGGGCGAGGCGGCATCGGTCGGAGCCGCATCTTCCGGAACGCCACCGTCGGAAGCGTGAGCCATTTGGGGCTGGAAATGGATCGTGTAAGTGATGCGGATCGGCGAAGCCCTGCCGTCGACCTCCGCCGGGAAGAACTCCATCTCCCGGGCGGCGGCGGCCGCGGCTTCGTCAAACCCGTGTCCGGCAGAGCGCGCGACCGCGACGGCTGTCACGCGTCCGTCCGCGGCGATGTCGATGGTCAGGGTGACGTCCCCGCCGATCCCGCCATCCAGCGCCTCGGCCGGGTACACGGGTTCGACCTGCTTCTTGATGGTGGGGGCCTTGGTCAGCTTGGGCGCCGGCCGTGGCTCACCGCGTTCAGGGGGCGGGGGCAGGGGCTGGTCTAATTGGCTCAGGAACCCTGGGAGGGTTCCCGAACCC
>DATMZL010000714.1:0-2993 GCA_035607075.1 Polyangia bacterium | reverse complement strand
GCTTCCACATGTGGGCCGCTAACTGGAACTGGATCCACAAGGAGAACCTCGCCGGCGGTTATCCCAAGGCGCTCGAGCGCGCGAAGAAATACGTCAACGAGCACGCCGTCGCGGCCGCCAAAGTGGGTCCGGCGGGCAAGCCGATCCTGCTCGAGGAGTTCGGCTTCCCGCGCGACGGCGGCAGCTTCGATCCCGCGGCGCCGGTGACGCTGCGCGATCAGTATTTCCAGGAGGTGTACGCGCTGGTCCACGCGCTCTTACCGACGACGCCGATGGCGGGGATCATGCCCTGGGCGTGGGCGGGCGACAGCCGACCACCGCGTCCCGGCCAGTTCTGGAAGCCCGGCGATCCGCTCATCGGCGATCCGCCCCACGAGGAGCAGGGCTGGTACAGCATCTTCGACAAGGACACGACGCTGAAGCTGATCACCGACTGGTCTCCCAAGATCATCGGGACCGCCGCGACCGTGACGTCGTAGTTACAAACGCCCCGACGGGGGCGTTGTGACGGCGATCAACTACTAAATTTGGCGGACAGGCATATCGTATTGGCATGAGAACTTTTGCTTGGCTTGGGCTGGGAGTCGTTCTGGTTCTCGTGGTGGCGGCGCCGGCGTGCGCACCCGAGCAGGCAGACCCGCAGGCGACGCGGACCGGCGCGGTCATCGCGAACCGCAACCTCGACATCCTGTTCATGATCGACAACTCGTCGTCGATGCGCCCGTCGCAGACGAGCCTGACCGCGAACATCCCGATGTTCATGGACGGGCTGAAGGCGCTGCCCGGCGGTCTGCCCAACATACACGTCGCGGTCGTCTCGTCCGATATGGGCGCGGGCGACGGCAGCATCTCCGGCTGCTCGATGATGGGCGACAACGGCGTCTTTCAGTCCGCGGCGCGCGCGCCCTGCACGGCGACGACGCTGCAGGCCGGCGCGACGTTCATCTCCAACGTCGGCGGTGTCGCCAACTACACGGCGGCCGACATCTCGACCGTGTTCACCTGCATCGCCGCGCTGGGCGACACGGGCTGCGGCTTCGAGCATCAGTTCGCGTCGGTCCTGCGCGCGCTGGGCGCCGATGGCCAGGCGGCGCCGGCCGCGAACCAGGGCTTCCTGCGGTCCGACGCGCTGCTGGCGATCATCATGGTCACGAACGAGGACGACTGTTCGTCGCGCGGGCCGGCCAACCTCTACGACACGACGATGAACATGCTCCTGACTTCGCCGCTGGGGCCGACCGCGAACTTCCGGTGCAACGAGTTCGGCCACGTCTGCGACGGCGCCCGCCCGTCCCGCAACGCGCCGAACAACGACGTGGCCGCGCAGGTGCCGCTGACCAACTGCACCTCTTCGGAGTGCGACGGCGCGCTGATCCCCGTCGCGGAGTTCGCGGCGCGGATCAAGGCGCTCAAGACGGCTCCCAGCAGCGAGGTCCTGGTGGCCGCGCTCTCGGGTCCGTCGACGCCGTACACGGTGACGTGGAAAGCGCCCAGCGTCGCGGACACTTCGTGCGGGGCGGAGACCTGTCCCTGGCCGGTGATCGCCCATTCGTGCACGGCGACCGACGGCAGCTTCGCTGACCCCAGCGTGCGCATCAACCAGTGGGTTGCCGGCTTCGGCGCGAACGGCCTGCAGTTCTCGATCTGCGACACGGATTACGGACCGGCCCTGCAGATGATCGCCAGCCGGATCGGGACGCTGCTGGCGGCGGGCGGCGGAACCGGCGGCCCGCCCGGACCGATTCCGACCTGCGCGGCGACGGGCAGCGGCGGGCAAGGAGGCGGCGGTGGTGGCCAGGGCGGAACGACCGGGGCGGCCGGCTCGACGGGCGCGAACCCCGGCACCGACGGGGGCCCCGACGGGGGCAAGCACTCAGGTGGTGGCGGGTGTCAGATCGGCAGCGCGCCGACGAGCGCGTGGGCCGTGGCCGCTGCCGGCGCCGTCACGGCGCTACTGGCTTTCCGCCGACGGCGCCGTCGCGCTGGATCTTCCAGGCGGGGCTGATTCGCGCCGCCCAGCCGCCGCCCGCCGCCAGCTTCACCTTGATGCGCGCGCCGGGGGTGACGGCGGCGCTCGCGCGCTGGTAGCTGGTGGGGACACGGTCCGCGTCTGCGCCGTCGGCGAACGACGCCATTTGCCAGGTCACGCGCGGGTTCGGCGGCGGCAGGATCGACGCGAGATCGATCTCCAGCTCGCGCGGCGTCCAGTCGGTCATCGCGCCGACGAACCAGTCCCCGCCGCTGCGGCGTGCGACCACGACGTAGTCGCCGATGCGTCCGTCGAGCACGCGCGTCTCGTCCCACACCGTCGGGATCCGACGCAGGAAGTCCGTCGTCTCCGCCTCGCGCATGTAGTTGGTGGGCGAATCCGCCAGCATCTGCAGCGGGCTCTCGAAGACGACGTACATCGCGACCTGATGCGCGCGCGTGCCCAGGCTCATGGGCTGCTTGAACACCGGCTTGAACTGCGCGCGCGTCGCGTTCAGCATCGCGCCCGGCGTGTAGTCCATCGGCCCCAGGAACATGCGCGTGAACGGCAGCGTGACGTTGTGCTCGGGATCGGAGACGTTGCTCCACTTGAGGTGCTCCATCCCTTTCACGCCTTCGGTCGAGATGATGTTCGGCCAGGTGCGCGTCATCAGCGCCGGTCGCTGCCCGCCGTGGAAGTCGACCAGCATCTTGCGCTTCGCCAGCTCGCGCGCGACGCGGTGATAGAAGTCGATCACGGGCTGGTCGTCGCGCTGCATGAAGTCGACCTTCACACCCTTGATGCCCCACGCCTGGAACTGCGCCAGCGCGGGCTCGAACTGATCGGACAGCGTCTTCCAGACCACCCAGAGGATGACGCCCACGTTCTTGGCGCGGGCGTACCCGAGCAGCGCCGGCATGTCCAGGCCGGGCGACACTTGCATCAGGTTGCCGGTCTTGTACCAGCCCTCGTCGAGGATGATGTACTCGATGCCGTACTTCGCAGCGAAGTCGATGAAGAACTT
>DATMZL010000407.1:0-2069 GCA_035607075.1 Polyangia bacterium | reverse complement strand
GACGACAAGGCCGCCGGCGACAAGCCGGCCGGTAAAAAGGGCGGCAAGAAGAAGAAGTAAGCTTTAGGCCACGGAAAGCGTAAGCAGCGTTGCTTTTCGTGGTCTAATACCGTCAGAGAAAAAACGACAAAGGTCGGATTTTGTACGGAACCGCAGGTGGTTTTGGTTGTCTGACACCCAGCAGCCGGGCCTCCCGATGTGGACGACACAAGGAGAACCCATCATGAAGAAGCCACTCATCATCGGTCTCGCGCTCTTCGGAGGGATGGCTCTGGCTGCACCGCGCGCTTCGTTCGCTCAGGACAAGGCGGCTCCGGCCGCTGCGGCCCCGGCGGGCGACGACAACGTTCAGTACAAAGCCAAGACCGTCTACGACTTCGAGGACGACACCGTCGAGGGCGACCTTCAGCGCCCGGACGGCGAGCTCGTCAGCTCGCAGAAGAAGGCGGAGCATTCCAGCCTCATCGAGATTCGTAAGGACTTCATCCCCGAAATGTTGAAGTCGCTCGAGGACGTCTAGCAATCCGCTGACGGCCATCGCGCGCTTCCCGTAAGACCCCGCACAGGAGAGCAGCCATGGCCGACGCGAACGTCCCCATCAAGTTCGAGATCTACAAGGGGGACCAACTGGTGCGCGAGGAGCTCCTCGCGCAGAGCCCGATCAAGATCGGGAAGCTCGCATCCTCGGACCTTCGTCTCGACGACGAGACCGTGTCGCGTATGCACGGTGTCATCGAGGCGACCGGCCCGAACGACGTTCACGTCGTCGACCTCGGGTCGACGCGCGGGACGACGGTGAACGGCGAGCGCGTCACGAAGGCTCGCCTGCAGTCGGGCGACGAGGTCATGTTCGGCGACTGCCGCGTGATCGTCACCTTCGGTGATGCGATGTCGACGCAGGCGACGCCCGCGCCCCAGGCCTGGGGTGGTGGCCGTCCGGCGCCGGCGCCGGGTGGTTTCGCGCCGCCTCCGCAGGCGTACGCGCCGCCTCCGCAGCAGCAATACGCGCCGCCTCCCCAGCAGTCGTACGCGGCTCCGTCCTTCGCGGGCGCGCCGGGTGCGGGCGCCGAGGTCGAGGTCCACGACGGCTCGCGTGCGATGGAAGTGCAGACCATCTTCCGCGGCGTCGTGACCGGGACGCGGCACCTCTTCAACCCGGAAGGGAAGAACACGCACGGCCAGGGCACATCGATGATGTACGCCGGCATCGCCGCCGGCGTCATCGCGATAGGCCTGTTCGTCGCGACTGCGATGGACGTCGGCGCCGAGAAGGTGCGCTACGAGCAGTGGCAGGCCGCGGGCAAGGACTCGAAGACCTTCCCCTGGACGAATCGCTCGCCGGCCAGCGCCGCACTGGTGTTCGGTGGGTTGCTCGGCAGCGTCGTCCTGACGTACATGGGCCTCAAGCGCCGCGGCAAGACCAGCCCGAACTTCCTGATTGGCTCCGACGGTGACGTCGACGCACCGGTGTCGGCGGATTACGTGCCGTCGTCGTCGCACCCGCTGGTCGCCGCGACCGGCGCGGACTACGTCGTCAACGTCACCCCGCGCATGAGCGGCGAGGTGTTCGTCGACAACCAGAGCTACCAGCTGCAGCAGTTCATCCAGCAGCGCGGGTCCAGCTTCTCGCTGCCGCAGGGCGGGTCGGCCCGCCTTGACTGCGGTGAGTCCACTTTCGTGGTTACGGCGACGCCGCGTCCGCGCACGCTGGACGTGCCGTTCCTGACCTGGCGCTGGGACGAGCAGGTCTACACGGTCGGCTCGGCGGTCGCGCTGGGTCTGTTCCTGCTGATGATCTTCTCGGTTCCGCCGGACCCGAAGTCGTTGTCGCTCGATCTCTTCAACAGCGACAACCGCTTCGTGAAGTTCCTGATCAAGCCGCCGGAGGAGAAAGAGGAAGACATCCCCGAGTGGCTGAAGTCCAAGAAGGACGATCAGCAGGGCGGCAAGGGCAAGCGCCACAAGGGCGAAGAAGGCAAGATGGGCAAGAAGACCTCCAAGAACAAGGAGGGTCTGTACGGCCTGAAGGGTCCGAAGGACAACCCGGATCCGCACCTCGCCAAGAAGCT
>DATMZL010001661.1:0-3263 GCA_035607075.1 Polyangia bacterium | reverse complement strand
GACGACAGCAAGGCGCGGGCACTGCCGGGAGTCCGGGCCATAATCACCTTTCGCGATGTTGCGGCCGCAATGCGCGTCGACCGCACATTCCTGTCGGGAAATGCGCGCTTCGTTGGCGAGACCGTCGCCGTCGTCGCCGCCGATACCCAGGACATCGCGCAGCAGGCGCTCGAGCTGATCCGTGTCCGATGGGATGTGCACAAGTCCTATCCCGACATGGAAGAAAACCTGAAACGCGACAACCGGCAGATCCACGCCAAGGGCAGCGTCTGCGGATTTGCGGGACCCCAGCCGGCCGACGTGCCGACGTGGGAGGCGCGCGTCGGCAACCTTGAAGGCGGCTTTACCGAGGCCGACCTGATCGTCGAGGGACGCTATACCACGGGTCGGCAGGTGACGCTGCCGATCGAGACGCACGTCTGCACGGCGACCTGGAAGGGTGAAGACCTTCATATCTGGGATTCCCAGCAGAGCGTCTTCTGCGCCCGCGCCACGATCGCCGATACCTTGGGCCTGAAGGAAGAGCAGGTCCACGTCTATGCCGAGTACGTCGGGGGTGGATTCGGGGGCAAGTGCCTCGACTACCCGGACGAGGATCTCTACCAGCTCTGCGCGGCCGTCCTTGCGAAGAAGGCCGGCCGACCGGTGCGCTACGAATTCACCCTGAACGAGGAAATAGCCGCCGCCGATAGCCGTCATCCATTCGTCTTCGAGACCCGATGGGGTGTCAAGAAGGACGGCACCATCACCGCGCAGTACTGGAAGGTGATCGCCGATACCGGGGGATACGGCTCGTCCGGGCCTGCGGTCGTGCTCATCGCCGGTCAACGCCTGGTCGGTACCTACCGGACGCCCAACTACTACGTCGAGGCCTACGGGGTCTACACCACCAACCAGGATGGCGGCGAATTCCGCGGCTTCGGCGGCTTGCAGGCAGGATTCGCCCAGGAAATGCACGCGGACAAGGTCGCGCACGCACTGGGCATGAATCCGCTCGAGTTCCGGCTGAAGAATTCCAAGCGCCCCGGCGATCTCATCAACAACGACCATCCCTACGCCCACACCGACGTCGATGCGACCGTTCGCCGCGCGGCCGAGCGAATCGGCTGGGATCGCTGGCAGCCTCCGTCGGCGAAGTCCAGCCGCATGCGTCGCGGTCTCGGAATGATGCAGGGTCCGATGCCGAGCGGCCGCGAAGCGAGCGACGGGCTGGTCGGGATCGATCGCAACGGCAAGGTGCACGTCCGCTTGGGTACTGGAAACTTGGGCAACCTCGCCCACACCGGCATGGCCATCATCGTGTCGCAAGTCCTGGGCGTGCCGATCGACGACATGGACGTGACCTGGGCGAATACCGATCGCGATGCGTGGGTGTACGTGACCGATGCGTCGCGTTCGTGTCACTGCGACGGGAAGGCGGTGTACAACGCCGCCAAGGATTGTGAGCGTCAGCTGCTGGCGCTCGGCGCGAAGCATCTCGGAGCCACTGAGGACGGGCTCGAAGTACGGTCCGGTGTGGTTCGTCGACGCGGCAGCACCGGCGGTGTGGACTTCAGGACCCTCGCCCGCCTGGCAACGCCGCGCACCGACTTCATCCCCTACTGGGAGAAGTCGGACCAGAACCCGTTGTTCATCCAGGCCACTGGAAAGACGGATCCCAAGCCGGAGATGGTGGTCACCGCATCCACCGAGCTCGCGGCGAAAAAGCTGTTGGCCGAAGGTGATGGAATCGTCGGACTCGGACGCTACGTCTTCGATCTCTCCACCAATGCGTGGGGCTCCTGCTTCGCCGAGGTCGAGGTCGACATGGAGACCGGCCAGGTCAGTGTGCTGCGCTTGGTCGTGGCACACGAGGTCGGGCGCGTGCTGTATCCCACCGGAGCAGAAGCACAGATCCACGGCGGCGCGATTCAGGGCCTTGGCTTCGCGATGACCGAAGACCTCGTGCTCGATCCGTACTCGAGTGTCGCCGTGAATGCCTCGTATCACGAGTACCGGCCGCCGACCTCGCTCGACTACCCGGAATTGGTTCCGATCCTGATCGAGGCACCGGGACCCAGCGGGCCGTTTGGCGCGAAGGGCCTGGGAGAGAGCCCGATCTTCGGACCCGCGCCCGCGATCGGCAACGCGATCCTCAACGCGACCGGCGTGCAGGTTCCGGGGCTCCCCTATACCTGGGACCGCGTCTACAACGCCCTGAAGGCCGCGCGTCAGGCCGGGACCAAGGGGAGCAAGACATGAAACTCCAGCTGGACGAGCCGCGTCCTTTCAAGCTCGTATCGCCCGCGAGCGTGGAGGATGCCGTCAAGCTGCGGAACGATCGCCGCGGGGAAGCGATGTACCTCGCCGGCGGAGGCGATGTCGCGGACATGGTCAAGCGCCACCTCGCCCGACCGGCGCTGCTCATCGACCTGAAGGGCATCTCCTCGCTCCAGGGCATCCGCGCCAACTTCACGGCTCCGGAGCCGGGATTCACGCTTGGGGCGCTCACGACGCTGCGCGAAGTGGCCGAGGACGAGGGCGTCCGCCGCTACCTGCCTGCGCTCGCCATGGCGGCTTCGCGCGTCGCCACACCGCAGATCCGGAATGTCGGCACGGTCGGGGGGAACCTTCTCCAGGAGAACCGATGTCCCTACTATCGAGGTGAGTGGAACTGCTACCGCAAAGGGGGGATGCACTGTTATGCCGACCATGGCTTCAACCGCGAGCACGCCATTTTTCAAGGCGATCGCTGCTACGTCGTGTCTCCATCGGACCTGGCTCCGGTGATCGTTGCCGGCAACGCCATCATTCACGTTCATGGGCTGCGTGGACCACGAACGATACCCGCCGAAGAGCTCTTTGTTCGACCGAGCCAGAACCTGATGCGCATGCACTCGCTGGACAAAGGCGAGGTGCTGACTGCCGTGGAGTTCCGCGTCCGCGAACCGCAGCCGCACGAGGAGTTCCGCGTGCCGGGCCGAGGCCTGCGCGGGAGCGTCTCGCCGCTGCCGCTCGAGCAGCGCTTCCCCTCGATCTTCATCAAGTACGCGATGCGCAATGCCTTCGATTTCGCGCTCGCCAGCGTGGCCGTGATCCTGGACCGCCAAGGCGACGGCCGTCGCGCCAGCCGGTGCGCCATCGTGCTGGGCGCGGTAGCGGCGACGCCGTATCGCGCCCGGGATGCCGAGCGGGTGGTGGTGGGCAACGTGCTCACCGACGAGGTGATCCATCAAGCCGCACGGGCGGCCGCCCAGGGTGCGAAGCCTCTGGAACTGAACGAA
>DATMZL010000709.1:0-6177 GCA_035607075.1 Polyangia bacterium | reverse complement strand
TCGGTAGGGCGCAAGGAGAACAAGCTGGGCCAGCGGGCTTCGAACACCTGCGACGTGCTGTTCGACGAGGTGGTCGTCTCGCCCGACCAGGTGGTGGGTAAAGAAGGGCAGGGGCTGAAGATCGCGATGCAGACCTTCGATCGCACGCGTCCGCTCATCGCTGCCTGCGCGGCCGGGTTGATCCGGCGCGCTCTGGACGAATCGCGGGCCTACGCGCTCGAACGCAAGACCTTCGGCGTGCCCATCGCTCAGCACCAGGCCGTGCAGTTCATGCTGGCTGAGATGGCGATCGCGTACGAGATCACGCGGCTGATGGCGTCGAAGGCGTCGTGGGCCATCGACAAGGGCTGCCCGGAAAGCATCATCTCGAGCTGCGCCAAGGCCTACGGCGCCGACGCCGCCATGCGGGCGGCCACCGACGCCGTGCAGATCTTCGGCGGCTACGGCTACACGAAGGACTATCCCGTCGAGAAGCTGATGCGGGACGCGAAGCTGCTGCAGATCTACGAGGGGACCAGCGAGATCCAGCGCGTGCTGATCGCGCGTCACCTGCTGCGCGAAACGTGAGCGTGATAAAGTTCGTCGGGTCGTGACTCCGCGGCGACAGGGGACGGACGGTCGAGCCAGCGCAGTGGCGTTGGCCCTGATCGCGATCGTGTCCGTGCGCTGTGGCGGCGGATCTTCCGAACCGCGCGATGGTGGAGCGGGTACGGGCGGGCACGCGGCGACGGGCGGCTCGTCCGCCGGCCGCGGCGGCAGCTCGGGCAGCTCGGGCAGCTCGGGCAGCTCGGGAACGACGGGCGCTGGTGGTGACGCGGGCACGACGGGCGCGGCCGGCACGACGGGCGCGGGCGGCGTCGGGGGATCCGCGGGCGCAACGGGCGGTGCCGGCACGACAGGCAGGGGCGGCACGACGGGCACGGCCGGCACGACGGGCGCGGCTGGCACGACGGGCGGCGGAGGGCGCGGCGGAACCGGCGGCGGCGCGGGCGCCACGGGTGTGGGCGGTCGCGGCGGTACGACCGGAGGCGGCGGAGCTTCGGGCGCCGCGGGGACGGGCGGAAGCGCGGGCGCCACGGGCGCAGGCGGTCGCGGCGGAATGGGTGGCAGCGCGGGCGCTTCGGGCGCAGGCGGGCGCGGTGGAACCGGCGGCGCGTCCGGGACCGCAGGCAGCAGCGGCGCGGTTCCCGCCAGCGACAGCTTCACGGGCACCACGCTCGACTCGTCGTGGACAGTGTTCCGTCCGGAGCTCGCGGATATCTCCGTCGGGAACGGCGCCCTGTCGATCGCGACTCATCCTTTCGCGCTCTGGTACCAGAGCAATCAGGGCGAGCTCGTCTACAAGCTGGTGACCGGCGACTTCAAGGTCACGACCATCATCCACGCGCGCAAGGTGTCGAACCCGCAAGCGACGCCCGATCAGTACGCGGACGTCGCGGGGATCATGGCGCGCAACCCGACGCTGTCCGGCGGCAACGAGAACTACGTGCTGACCGTCCACGGTTACGCCGAGCAGAACCAGCTGGCGATCGAGCACAAGAGCACCACCAACGGCGCCAGCGACTTCGGCGAGATGATGTGGCCGAACGGCGACGCCGAGCTGCGCCTTTGCCGCGTGGGCGGGACCTTCACGGCCTACGCCCGCGCGCCGGGGACGACCACGTGGAGCGCGCCGACGTACACATTCAGCCGCGCCGATCTCCCCGCGACGCTGCAGGTCGGCATGTGCGCGTACAACGACGCCGCCGCGCCCGACTTCCTCGCGATCTTCGACAGCTTCACCTTCCAGGCCGTGGGCGTGGGCTGCACCGCCGACTGATCACGGCGCTCTGAAGTCGCAGACTTCGACGACCCGCAGATTCAGGCGCCGCCGATCGAGGACGTCGACCGCGGCCGTCACGCGCCGGTTCGCTCCCTCGATCACGAGCGTGCTGTTCACGAGACTCCAGCTCTCCGAGTGGTCCGTGACGGGATCGGATTCGGTGCTGCAGCCCATGTTGATGGACTCCGCGACGCGGCCGTTGCGCTCGAACTGAAGCCCCGACGGCGGCCAGTGGTCGATGTAGTGCGGCGGTCTCCGTTGTCTCTCGAATCGGATCACGTCCCCTGGCGAGGAGGAGCGCAGTTCCGAGGAGCGCAGCTCCGTGCTTGCGTCGATCGCGGACCAGTGGCCCACGAGCGTCGAGACGCGGGGGTGGGGACCGGGGGACTTCGCGGATTCCGGGCGAAGCCGGCGGCACGCGTCGTCTTTGTCTGGATCGGGGCGCGCGGGCGGAAAAACGACCGTTCGCTTTTCGTCGGACGCCGGCAGTGTCTGGTCGTACGTCAGCCAGGTTGCGGCGGGTGGATGCGCAGTGCGGTGCGATAGCCCAGGGCGTACCCCCCGCCCGAAACCATGCCGAACCCAAGCACAACCGCCAGGTACAACGGACCATCCTTCCGCAATGCATCGAACCAGCGCATAGGCATCAAGTCGTCGGACGAGGCGAGCTCGAGCTTGTCGCACCCGCGCGCCTGACGCCATCACCGCCTTGCGGGCGGCGTGGCGAGCAGCATAGGCTCGCGGTCGGATGCGGCGCCGAGGGACTGCGTGGTTGTATGTCCTGATGCAGCTGTGCGTCGCGGGGCTTCCCGGCGTGTCGGTCGCGGCGCCGCCGCGCACGGCGAAGCTGACGTACACGCGCGGCGCGGGCGCGTCCGAGTGTCCCGACGTCGACGTCATTCGCGCCGGCGTGGCCGCGCGTCTGGGGTACGAACCGTTCGACGACAGCGCCGCGTTGGCGGTGACCACGACCGTGATCCGGACCGGTCGAACGCTGGAGGCGCGAATCGAGATCGCGGGCGCCGACGGGAAGTCGGCCGCCGAACGGAAGCTGGTGTCGCGCGAGAGCGATTGCCAGGAGCTGGCGTCGGCGATCGAGCTCGCGATCAGCATCGCCATCGATCCGCTCGCCGGCAGCCGCCCGCGGCCGGCCGCGCCGCCCCCGCCTAGCCCGCCGCCGCCTCCGCCCGCGCCGCTGCCGCCGCAGGTGATCGTCGTCCGCGAGCCCGCGGCGCCGCCCGCTCTCCCGCCGCCGGCGCCGCGCGTGCCGATCGTGTTTCAGGTGAGGCTGGGCGGGCTCGGCGCCGTCGGCTCCGAGCCCGCAGCGGCCGTGGGCGGCAGCGTGCAGGCGTCCGCGCGCCGCGGGTCATTCTCGCTCGGCCTGGAAGGGCGCGGCGATCTCGCGTCGACGACGGCGCTGCAGCTGAACGGCGTGGCCGTCGGCGACATGGAGACGTCGTTGCTGATGGGCGCGCTGGTTCCGTGCGCGTCGCGCTGGGTGCTGGAGGGATGCGCGTTGCTGGCGGTCGGCTCCATCCGCGCGTCGTCCCACGGCCTCGACATGCCCCAGCAGGTCAGCGCGCCGTTTCTCGCCGTCGGCGCCCGGGTGGGCGTGGAGTTGCCGCTGGGCGGCATCCTGTCCGCGGGCGTTCACGCGGATCTGCTGGCGCCGCTCACCGAGCTGGTGCTGCGTGTCAACGGCCAGCCCGTCTGGACCAGCCCCCCGATCTCGGGTGCGCTGGGTTTGACGATGGGGGCGCGTTTTCCGTGATGGGTGGCAAGCCGGCCTCCCAATTCCCGAGTACGGCGGCCGCGCCCACCCCCGGGACCGTGGATTTTCAGAGCTTGTACAAGCAGGAGTTCGGCTATGCCTGGAGGACGCTCCGTCGGCTCGGCGTGCGCGAGAGCGATCTCGCGGACGTCGCGCATGACTTCTTCATCGTCGTATATCGACATCTCGGCGACTTCGACCCGGCGCGCCCGGTCAAGCCGTGGCTGTTCGGCATCGCGTTTCGGGTCGTGTCGGACTACCGCCGTTCCGCGCGGCTGGCGCGCGAGAAGCTGGGCGACCCGCCCGACGTCGTCGATCGCACGGCGCCTGTCGACGAGCAGATCGCGGAACGGCAGGCGCGGGATTCGGTGATGCGCGCGCTCGACGAGCTGGCGCTGGATCGACGGGCCGTGCTCGTGATGCACGATCTCGACGGGCATCCGGTGCCGGAGATCGCGGCGGCGTTGACGATTCCGCTCGCGACCGCGTATTCGCGCCTGCGGCTGGCGCGCGAGGATCTCGGCGCCGTCATCAAGCGCATGCGCGCGAGAGAGGAGGGGCGCCGGGTATGAGCGACTCACCCGATCGTTTGCCGCCCGAGCTGGAGGCGTTCCTCGCCCCGGAGCGACGGCGTCCCGATCCGCCGGCCGCGACGCAGGAGGAAGTGTTCGCGCGCGTCGGCGCCAGCCTCGGCTGGGTGGGTGGTCCGGGGGGGCCGGGCACGGGGCCGGGCGGCAGCGATCCGTCGGGTGGCGCGGCGACCGGCGGTCACGCGGGCGCCGCCGGCGCGGTCGCCGCTCACGGCGTGAAACATCTGGCCGCGGCATCGCTGATGAAGACGGTCGCTACGCTGGTCGTTGGGGGCGTGATCGGCGGCGGCGTCCACGAGGCTTACGATCGCGCGATCGATCGGCGCGCTGAACACGCGAAGGTCGCCGTGGTCGCGCCGGTGCCTGCGCCGGTGGCCGTGCCCGCGGTCGCGGCGACGCCCATACCTGTCGCGCCGGCCGCGGAGACGGCGCCCGCGCCCGCCGTCGTGAAGGACGTGCACGCGAGCAATCCGGTCCCGCGCGTGGAGCACGCGGCGCGGACCGAGACACGGGAGCGGGATCGGAATCTCGCGGCCGAACGGGCGCTGATCGAGCAGGCGCGAACCGCGCTCGCGCGCGAGCAGGGCGCGGCAGCGCTCGCGGTACTGGAGCGGCACGCCCGCGATTTTCCGCAGGGCGCGCTGGAGGAGGAGCGGGAGAGCCTCCAGGTCCAGGCGCTGGTCGGCGTCGAACGCTTCGATCAGGCCAGGAAGGCCGCGGCGCGTTTTCATCGCCGGTTTCCGCGCAGCATCTTCGGCGCGGTGGTGGACGAAGCGCTCAAGTCGATTCCGTGATGGACGCCGGCACGTGATCCCAAACGTCGTGTGAGGAAACTTATGGAGCGAAGACTGACCGTTCGGGTGGCGTGCATGTTTCTGGCGCTGGTGGGCTGCAGCAGCAAGCGCGATCTCGGCAACGTGCACGACGGCGGGACCGCCGGAACCGGAACCGGGATGCAGGGCAAAGGCGGGCAGGGCGGCCAAGCGGGGATGGCCGGGATGGCCGGGACAACCGGAGCCGGCGGCACCGGCGGGTCGATTCCGGGCACGGGCGGCGACGGAAACGCCGCCGGCGGGGGCGGAACGACCGGCACCGCGGGGACGACGGGCGTCGCGGGCACGACCGGGACGGCGGGTACGATGGGCATGGCGGGCACGACCGGGACTGCAGGGACGACGGGAACCGCAGGCGGGGGCGGAACCGGTGGTATCGCCGGAACCGGCGGTGTCGCCGGGACCGGCAGCGGCGGAACCGGTGGTATCGCCGGAACCGGCGGCGGCGGAACCGGCGGCGCGATCGTCTGCAACGGTCTCAAGGGTTATTGGCCGGCGGAGGGCAACGGCATCGACGCCGCCGGCGACAACGATCTGGTCCTGCAGAACGGCGTCATGTTCGCGCGCGGCGATCTCGGCGACGCGTTCGTCTTCAACGGGACCAGCTCGGCGATCGCGTCGCGGTCTCCGAACCTGCCGATCCAGGGAAGCTGGACGTACAGCCTGTGGATCAACGTCAACGCGTATCCCTTCGGCGACGAAACGTTGTTCCTCGATCGCACCACCAACACGCTGGGCCTGGTCAGCTTGAAACCTAACGGCACCAGCTTCGAGTTCCAGGTCCGCTACGACGACGGGAGTGGGCTGGGGGGACCGATCGGTGGAACGATCCGGATGAACACCTGGATGCACATCGCGCTGGTGCGCGACCTCGGCCGGCAGTTCTACCTTTATGTGGACGGTCAGAACGTCGGCAGCTCGCCCGACACGGGCGGCATGCTGACGCCCCCCGTGTTCAAGCTGGGGCGCCACGCCTACGACGGGAACTCGGGCTTCACCGGCCTGATCGACGAGCTCCGGATCTTCGACGTCGCGCTGTCGACGGCGCAGATCCGCGGGTTGAGCGACAACTTCCTCTGCCGCGGCTCGGGGAGCACGACGCACACCATCGTCGAGTTTCCGTTTGCGGGCGGCCCCTGGGACATGGCACTCGGCCCCGAC
>DATMZL010001461.1:0-2454 GCA_035607075.1 Polyangia bacterium | reverse complement strand
CTGCTCGGCGTGTGTCGTCGCGTGCCAGTCTGAGAACAACGTGCCCGTCGTCGGCGCGGAGCAGGTGCGGAAGAGCCGGATCATGCACTGGCTGCGCATCGACCGTTACGTCGAGGGCGACGGCGAAGACGCGCGCTCGCTGCACCAGCCGATGATGTGCCAGCACTGCCAGCACGCGCCCTGCGAGACGGTGTGCCCGGTCCTGGCGACCACCACCAGCTCCGAGGGAATCAACCAGCAGGTCTACAACCGCTGCATCGGCACGCGCTACTGCGCGAACAACTGCCCGTACAAGGTCCGCCGCTTCAACTGGCACAACTACACGGCGAACGACGACTTCCCCTACAACATGACGAGCCCGCTCGGGCGGCTGGTGCTGAACCCCGACGTCACCGTCCGCAGCCGCGGCGTGATGGAGAAGTGCAACCTCTGCGTCCAGCGCATCCAGCTGGGCAAGAACCAGGCGTTGCTGCAGCGCCGCGAGATCGCCGACGGCGACGTCGCGACCGCCTGCCAGCAGTCCTGCCCGACGGGCGCGATCGTGTTCGGCGATCTGTCCGACCCCGCCAGCCGCGTCAGCAAGCTGCTCGCGGGCGGGCGCGCCTACCGCGTGCTCGACGACCTGGGGACGCGCCCCAACGTCGGCTACCTGAAGCGCATCACCTCAAAGGAGCCGGCATGAGCGCCAGTCCCGTCGAGCCCGAGATGGTCCCCGCCACGCGCTGGATCGAGGGAACGCCGTCGCTTCACCGCATCACCACCGACATCGCCCGCCCGATGGAGGCGAAGCCCGGACGCGGGTGGTGGATCTGCTTCGCCATCGCCGGCGCGGCGGTGCTGAACCTGCTCGGGATGGTGACGTACCTGTTCGCGAAGGGCATCGGCATCTGGGGCCTGAACAACGCCGTCGGCTGGGCGTTCGACATCACCAACTTCGTCTTCTGGATCGGCATCGGCCACGCGGGGACGCTGATCTCCGCCATCCTGCTGCTCTTCCGGCAGAAGTGGCGCACGTCGATCAACCGGTCGGCGGAGGCGATGACGATCTTCGCCGTGATGTGCGCGGGCCTGTTCCCGCTGATCCACATGGGCCGTCCCTGGGATGCGTTCTTCATCTTCCCGTACTTCCCGAACCAGCGCGGCCCGCTGTGGGTGAACTTCCGGTCGCCCCTGGTGTGGGACGTGTTCGCGATCAGCACGTACTTCACGATCTCGCTGGTCTTCTGGTACCTGGGCATGGTCCCGGACCTGGCGACGCTGCGCGATCGCGCCGTCGGCGGCATCAAGAAGTTGGTCTTCCGGATCCTCAGCCTGGGCTGGAACGGATCGCACCGGACCTGGTCGCGCTACGAGATCGTCAGCCTGGTGCTGGCGGCGCTGGCGACACCGCTGGTGCTTTCGGTTCACTCGATCGTCAGCACGGACTTTGCGACGTCGCTGCTGCCCGGCTGGCACACGACGATCTTCCCGCCCTACTTCGTCGCGGGCGCTATCTACTCGGGCTTCGGCATGGTGCTGACGCTGCTGATCATCACGCGTCAGACCATGAACCTCGAACGCTACATCACGACCAATCACCTCGAGGCGATGGCCAAGGTGACGCTGCTGACCGGATCGCTCGTGGGCTACGCCTACGCGACCGAATTCTTCAACGCGTGGTACTCGGGCAACGTCTACGAGCGCTTCCACTTCATCAACCGCGCCACGGGCCCGTACGCGTGGTGCTTCTACTTGATGGTGCTGTGCAACGTGCTGACGCCGCAGATCTTCTGGTGGAAGC
The DNA here is from genome assembly GCA_035607075.1 of Polyangia bacterium. Classification (GTDB taxonomy): domain Bacteria; phylum Myxococcota_A; class Polyangia; order Fen-1088; family Fen-1088; genus JADGRB01. Next base: position 674 of record DATMZL010001461.1, on the reverse strand, counting down.
GCGCGCGGCGCAGCATCCCGCTGCTGTTCATCGCGTCGATCCTGGTCAACGTCGGCATGTGGTTCGAACGCTTCGTCATCATCGTGGTGTCGCTGCACCGCGCGTTCCTGCCGTCGGGCTGGGGGATGTTCTATCCGACGGTGTTCGACGTCGGGATCCTGATCGGCGTCTTCGGCCTGTTCTTCTCGCTGTTCCTGCTTTTCATCCGGGCGCTTCCCATGATCGCGATGTGGGAGGTGAAGGGGGTGGCCAATGGCTGACCGCTTCGTCGTCGGTAGCTTCGGCGAGCAAGACGCCATGCTCGCCGCGGTCGCCACGCTGCGTGGCGCGGGCGTCGCGATCCACGATGTCCACGCGCCCTATCCCGTCCACGGTCTGGATCAGGCGATGGGGGTCCGGCGCTCGCGGCTGCCGTTCGTCACGCTGCTGGCCGGGCTGGGCGGGCTCTGCTTCGCGCTCGCGTTCCAGTACTACACGGCGGTGTTCGACTGGCCGCTGGACGTCGGCGGCAAGCCCGAGAATTCCACGCTCGCCTTCGTCCCGATCTGCTTCGAGCTGACGGTGTTGATCGGCGGGCTCGGCACCGCGGGCGCGTTCCTGCTGCGCGCGCGCCTGTTCCCCGGCAAGCGCGAGCAACTCCCCGTGCTGGGCGTGACCGACAACGTGTTCGCGAT
>DATMZL010001665.1:0-2151 GCA_035607075.1 Polyangia bacterium | reverse complement strand
TCGGGCCGGTCGAATCGATGCTGAAGACCGAGGAGCGGATCTCGATCTTCTTTTCGATCGCCTTCGTCATCGTGCTGACGCTGGTCTCCGGCTTGATCACCCAGCGGATCATCGGCCGCCCGCTGGAGGTGCTGGCGGGCGCGATGCGCGACGTCGAGGGCGGCGACCTTTCCCGCCGGATCCCCGTCGAGACCGCCGACGAGATGGGGCGCCTCTCGCAGGGCTTCAACAGCATGCTGGGCCGACTGTCGCAGGCGGACGCGCAGATCCGCGCCTTCAACCAGCGGCTGGCCGCGGAGATCGAGAAGGCCACGCACGATCTGTCCGAGAAGAACGCGACGCTGGCGCAGCTGAACCGCTTGCTGAACGACATGCGCCTGGACAACGCGTCCAAGGTCCGGCTGGCGACCCTGGGTCAGCTGGCCGCGCAGTTGGCGCACGAGATCGGGACGCCGCTGTCGTCGGTATCGGGCCACGTGCAGCTGGCGCTGCGCGAGCGCGAGCTGCCCGCGGCGCTGCGCGAACGGCTCGATGTGTCGGCGCGCGAGATCGAACGCATCAGCAAGATCGTGCGCGACTACCTCGATTCGACGCGGCCGCTGGAGCCGGAACGGCAGCCGACGGCGCTGCCGCGCTTGCTCGAGGAAGCGGTCGAGATCGTCCAGGGCGTGGCCCCGGCGAAGCAAGCGCAGGTCACGTGGAAGGTGGAGCCGGGCCTGGGCGAGGTCGTCACCGATCCGGGGCTGCTGCGGCAGATCGTCGTGAACCTGCTGTCGAACGCGCTGGACGCCGTCGATCGCAACGGCCGCGTCGACGTGGAGGCGCGCGCGGTCGCCGAAGGCGATATCCTGATCACCGTGAGCGACACCGGCCACGGCATAGCGCCCGACGATCTGCGGCGCATCTTCGAACCGTTCTACACGACGAAGGGACGCGGCAAGGGCACCGGCCTCGGCCTCGCGATCTGCCGGCAGCTGACGGCGGCGCTGGGCGGCACGATCTCGGTCGAGAGCGAGGCGGGCAAGGGTTCGACCTTCTTCATCCGCCTGCCGCGGCAAGGTCCGCCCGTCGCCGAGACGCGGCCGCGCGCCGCGGGAGGCCGCGCATGACGACCGCAACGCGGGTGCTGGTCGCCGAGGACGATCGCGTCGCGCGCGATCTGCTGTGCGAGATCTTGCGCGGCGAGGGCTACACGGTGGAGGCGGTGGACGACGGCGCCGGCGCGGTCGAGCGCGCGCAGTCGGGTGATGGGCGCTACGACCTGGTCGTCAGCGACGTGCGCATGGAACGATCGGGCGGCCTGGACGTGCTGGCGGCGTTCACCAGCAAGGCGCCGTCGACGCCGGTCATCCTGATCACGGCGTTCGGGGACGTCGCGGGCGCGATGGAGGCGATCCAGCGCGGCGCATACGACTACGTGTCCAAGCCGTTCAACATCGAGGAGCTGCGCCTGACGGTGGGGCGCGCGCTCGAGCGCAAGCGGCTGGTCGCCGAACAGAAGGCCGAGCCGAGCGAGACGAAGACGCACCTGCAGGACATCGTGGGCAAGAGCCCGGTGATGCTGGAGGTCTACAAGCTGGTCGCGCGCGTCGCGGGCTCGACGGCGACGGTGCTCGTCGAGGGCGAGTCCGGGACGGGTAAAGAGCTAGTGGCGCGCGCCATCCACACGCACTCGCCGCGCGCGGGCGCGCCGTTCGTGCCCGTCAACTGCACGGCGCTGACGGAATCGCTGCTGGAATCGGAGCTGTTCGGGCACGCGCGCGGCGCGTTCACGGGCGCGGTGTCGGCGAAGCGCGGCCTGTTCGAGACGGCCAACGGCGGCACGATGTTCCTCGACGAGATCGGCGACATGGGGCCGAAGATGCAGGCGCAGCTGCTGCGCACGCTGCAGGACGGCGAAGTCAAGCCGGTGGGCGGCAGCGAGCCGATCCGCGTCGACGTGCGGCTGGTCTGCGCGACGAACAAGGATCTCGACGAAGAGGTGAAGGTGGGGCGCTTCCGCGAGGACCTCTATTTCCGCATCAACGTCGTCACCGTGCACCTGCCGTCGCTGCGCGATCGGCGCGAGGACGTACCGATCCTCGTCGCGCACTTCCTCGCCAAGCTGGCGCGGCGCGAGCGGCGCGCGGCGGCGGCGATGTCGCCCGAGAC
>DATMZL010001456.1:0-2444 GCA_035607075.1 Polyangia bacterium | reverse complement strand
CCGAAGGCGCCGGGCTCGCTCGACGAGTCGCTGAAGGCCCTCGAGCGCGACCACGCCTTCCTCCTCAAGGGCGACGTGTTCACGTCGGAGGTCATCCAGACCTGGATCGACTACAAGCGTGAGAACGAGGTCGACGCGCTCCGGCTGCGTCCGCACCCCTACGAGTTCGCGCTGTACTTCGACAACTAGTCGACGCGCTCGCGTTCCTGCAGCACAGCATCGGGGCCGTTCTCCGCTCGGGAGACCGGCCCCGTTTGCTATTCGCGGCCCTTTGGCCTTTGACGGGACATTCGAGCTGACCTAAGATTCGAGGTCCGCAGCACCCCGTAGTTGCTGCAAAAACCTCCATGGGTGGGCTCTCTTTCAGTGATCGGGCAGCGCGCTCAGTGTGGCGAATCGTCCCCAAACGCGCCGTGTCGGGCGCTATTGGCTGGGGGGTCAGTCTCGGGATTCCGGCGCGCCTGCGGACGCTGATGCTGACGCGTTTCGCGCGGATTTACGACATCGACATCAGCGAGGCGGAGAAGCCGCTCGCCGACTACGCCGGCTTCGACGAGTTCTTCACGCGCAAATTGCGACCCGGCGCGCGCCCGATCGACGGGACGCCGGGACGCGTCGTGTCGCCGGCCGACGGGACCATCGTTGAGAGCGGGCTGGCGACGGCGGGCAAGTTGATCCAGGCCAAGGGGAGCGACTTCGACTTGGCGGGGCTGCTCGACGACGCCCAGGCTGCGGCGCGGCTCGAGGGCGGGGCCTACGTCATCACGTACCTGTCGCCGAAGGACTACCACCGCGTGCATTCGCCCGTCGCCGGGAAGGTGGTGGGCTGGCGGCACGTACCCGGGACGCTGTTCTCCGTCGGCGCCGCGAGCATCCGGCGGGAGCCGGGCCTGTTCGTGCGCAACGAACGCTTCATCACGCTGGTCGAGATGGACGGCGGTGGCCTGGTTGCGGTGGTCATGGTCGCGGCGGTCGGCGTCGGTCACGTGACGGTTTCGTACGATGCGGAGGTCGCGACGCATCGGCCCGAGTTTTTCCGGGCGGCGCAGCGCCATCGCCAGTACGACCAGCCGAAGCCGATCGCGCGCGGTGACGAGCTGGGCATCTTCCACCTCGGATCGACCACCATCGTCGTGTTCGAGAAGGGGCGGGTCGAGCTGGACGCTCTCACGCCGGGCGCAGCGGTGAAGATGGGTGTTGGTATCGGTCGGGTGGCAACTACGATCGGGAAACCCCAAGGCTAGAACCCGGTGTCGAAAGCCCACGACGGGAAGAAGACCCCGGACGGCGCCACGCCGCGCCGGGTCCGTTCGGCCGGTCCGCGCGACAGGAGCGGCCCCATCGGGATCAGCTCGGGCGATTTTTCGACGCCGCTCGTACGCAAGCGGACGACGACGCAGCCGCGCGGCGTCCCCGTCGTCGGTGGCAAAGCGGCACCGCCGTCGCTGGACGAGCCGGTGACCGCAGCCACCGCGATTCAGGACGAAATCGAGGAACCGTCGCTGACGCCTCCGCCTGAAATCGAACCCGAACCGGCGGCGTCTGTCGCCGACCTCGGCGCGATGCCGACCCCGGCGGACGCCGACGCGATTCCGGTCGCGATGCCGATCCGGCCACCGCCTCCGCCAGTCTCGGGCGACGAAAGTCCGTTCGGTGGCGGCGACATGGACGCGGAGGCGGCAGCGCTGGCGGCTGAAGCCGCCGCTGTCCGAGCGCTCGACTCGGGGCCGCTGACCCCGCCGCCCGAGCTCATGCCGCCGCCAGCGACGCCGGCCGCAGCAAATGACGTCGACGAAGATGCGCCGACGCCACCGCCCCAGGTGTCGGCGGCGCCGAAGTCACCTCCGCCCGAGGTGACGACGCGAACGCCGCCGCCGGATGTCAGCGAAACGCCGGGCACACCGGCGCCCGAGATCACGCTGACCGGCGCACCGCCTGCGGATGGCGTCGCCGCGACCGCGGTCCCAGAGATCGCAGCGCCGCAAACGCCGGCCCCCGAGGTGAAAGCGGCGCCCGAGATAACTGTGACGCGAACGCCCCCGCCCGAACTTGTCGCGGCCACGCGAACGCCGCCGCCCGAGGACCCCGTCGCCGCGCGAACGCCCCCACCTTACGTCCCGGACGATCATTCGAGTCCCATCGCTGCTGCTGCGGCTGCCGCCGCCGAAGCCGACCAGGTCACGCCGCCCCCGGAACTGAGGCCGCCCGTCGCGGCGCCCGACACGGACGGGTATGCGTCGCCGGCCATGAGTGCTGATCCCGACGCAGGCCTCGCAGCCTTGCCTGTCGCGGCCCTGACGGATGCAGGAGGCAGCGACCCGTCCGCGGTCGGTCCCGACGGCGAGGTCGACGGCGACGAGCACGTCGAGATGATGGAGGGCACGGAAGAAGACGCGGTCGCTGTCAGCCCGGCCGCCCAGGCCAGGTCGCTCCGGAACGCCGCG
>DATMZL010000971.1:0-6136 GCA_035607075.1 Polyangia bacterium | reverse complement strand
CGATCGACACGGCCGCCTGATCTTCGCGAACGACGGCGCCGCGCGCATGATCGGTTTGCCGACCGCGCAGGCCCTGCTCGCGGCCCCCGGCAAGGCGATCGCGGAGCGGTTCGAGATGCGCGGTGAGGACGGGCAGCCGCTCTCGCTGCAGAATCTGCCGTCGCGTCTGGTGCTGGCTGGCAGCGCCACCGCGTCGGCCCTGATCCGTTACCGCGCCGGCGCGTCCGATCCCTGGCGCTGGTCGCTGGTGAACGCGCGGCCGGTCACCAACGCGGCCGGCGACGTCATCCAGGCCATCAGCGTGTTTCGTGACGTGACCGCCGACCGTGAAGCGCAGGAGAGGCAGAAGTTCCTTCTGCGCGCCGTCGACGAGCTGAGCTCGTCGCTCGACTACGAGGCCACGCTGGCGGCGGTCGCTCGCCTCGCCGTCCCGGTCCTGGCAGACTGGTGCGCGGTCGACATCATCGAAGACGGCGAGCTTAAGCGGCTGGCGACGGCCCACGTCGATCCCGAGAAGGTGTCCAACGTGATCGAGCTGGCCCGCCGTTACCCGCCCGATCCAACCGCGAAGACGGGTGTCCGCGCGATCATCCGCACGGGGCAGCCCCAGCTGCTGGCCAACATCCCGCCCGAGATGCTGCGGGCCGCGGCGGTCGACGCAGAACATCTGAGGTTGATCGAGGCCCTGGACCTGCACTCGTACGTCGGCGTGCCGCTGACGATCGGCGGCGCGGTGCTGGGCGCGATCTCGTTCGTGATGGCCGAGTCGCACCGCGTGTACGGCGAGGAAGATCTGGCCTTCGCGCGCGCGCTGGCGGACCGCGCAGCGCTGGCGATCGAGAACGCGCGGCTGTTCCGCGAGGCGGAGCGGGGACGGGCCGCGATCGGCGCCCAGCTGGCGAGCGAGGAACGCCGGCGAATCGACGCGGAAGAGCAGGCGCGGTTCGCCGAGACATTCGTGGGCATGCTGGGACACGACCTGCGCAACCCGTTGAACGCGATCACGATGACGGCGCGGCTGTTGCGCAAGATCGCGAAGGCGCCGAACGAGCTGACCGCGGTCGAGCGGGTCGCATCGAGCGCGCACCGCATGTCGAACATGGTGGGTCAGCTCCTCGATCTCACGCGCAGCCGGATCGCGGGGGGAATCCCGATGGAGCCGGCAGCGATCGACCTGTGCGGCGTGGTGTCCGAGGTCGTCGACGAGCTCCGGCGCGCGTACCCGGGCCGCGCGATCGCCTGGAACGGAGGCGCCGGCGTCCACGCGACCGCCGATCGCGAACGCCTCGCGCAGGTCGTGTCGAACCTGATCGGCAACGCGCTGGAGCACGGCGACCCGGCGCGGCCCGTGACGATCGCGCTCGCGGCCGCGGGCGATTGGGTGCGGCTGTCCGTCCACAACGACGGACCGCCCGTCGCGCCCGAACAGCTGCCGTTCCTGTTCGAACCGTTTCGCCGAACGGTCGTGCGCCGTGAACGCTCGAAGGGCCTGGGCCTGGGTCTTTACATCACGCAGCAGATCGTCGGCGCGCACAAAGGCCGCATCGAAGTCTCGTCGACCGCCGAACAGGGGACGACCTTCACGGTCGTGTTGCCCCGGGAGGAAGTGGGCGTCGGGGAGATTCCACAACCACACCAACAGGTCTCTTGATGCACATGGCAACAACCCAGTCGACTGTCCTGATCGTCGAGGACGACGAGGAATCGCGCGACACCTTGCGCGAGCTGCTCGAGTACGAGGGCTACCGGGTCGAGACCGCGGTCAACGGACAGGAAGCGCTGGCGCGGTTGAACACGGCGGGCGATCAGATCTGCATCGTGCTGCTCGATCTGTTCATGCCCGTGATGGATGGCTGGCAGGTGATCGATCAACTCCGCGCCGATGGGCGCCTCGACACGACGCGGGTCGTGATCATCACGTCGGCGCCCTACCGAGCGCCCGCGGGCTTGCCGGTCTTCGAGAAGCCGCTCGACCTCGACAAGGTGATGACGGCCGTCCAGCGGCTGTGCTGAAGGCTGGTCCAGCGCTGCGCGAGATCTAGATTCAATGAAGAGGGCCGAAAGGCGCCTCAGGCAGGGAGGGATGGCGATGGCTGGTCGAGGAATCATCGGAGCGGTTGCGCTGGCGGTCGTCACGGCTGTGTCGGCTGGTGCTCAGGCTGGGCAGTTCGACCGCTGCAGCATCGGGGGCAAGTACAACGTCCGTTCGGTGTTACCGTTCTCGACCTACGAGGACGCCGGCTACACCAGCTATCGCGAATTCCGCGGCGCGGATGTGTTCGTGGCGGCGCAGCCCGGGCTGACGCGCGAATGGCTGCAGCGCGTGCTGACCTACCAGATCGCGAACGGCGAATGTGACTTCGGCGTCCACGATGTGTCGGTGTCGGTGCTGTCGGCGGGCGGGGGTTTCTCGGTGCGGCTCAGCGGGCCCGACGAGCGCGCAGCGGGCGAGATCCTCCGCAATGCGCAGATGCTGGTGAAGTGACGCGATGGCAAAGCGCACGAAGACGGAACTGATGGGCCCTCAACGCGGGCGCATCACTCAACTATCGACCGTTCAGATCGTCAAGGAGATCGCCGTGCAGGCGAGCCTGCTGGTCAAGAAGCAGGTCCAGCTGGCGAAGACCGAGCTGAAGGCCGATGCGACCACCGAAGCGAAGGTGGCGGGTGGCCTCGGGCTGGCGGCCGTCGGCGCGATCATCACGGTCACGCTGCTGCTTGTCACGGCCGCCTTCGCGCTGGCGCTGGTGATGCCGGCGTGGGGCGCAGGCCTCATCGTCAGCGGCGTCGTGGCGGCCGTCGCCGGCGTCCTCGCGGGCGTGAGCTGGAAACGACGGGTCCGCAAGCCGCTCGAGCGCAGCCGCTCCGAGCTGCAACGCGATATTCATTTCACGCGGGAGCGATTTGCATGAGCGCGCACGCAGAGGTCGAGCAACTGGAACACGACGTCGATCTGATCCGCACGAATCTGGGCGAGCTGGTCGGCGAGCTGAATCAACGGCGGCACGACGCCCTCGATCTGCGGCTTCAGTTCCAGCGCCACGCCGGCCGCGTGATCCTGGTCGGCGCCGCGCTGATCGCGATGGTCGCCGGCGGGATCATGCTCGCGATCGCCCGATCGCGGCACCGGCGGTCGCTGCGCGGCCGCGCCACCCGCCTGGGCCAGGCCCTGCGGCGCGCCCTCGCCCACCCCGAACACCTGGCCGAACGCCGGCCCAGCGTGGCGCGCAAGATCGCGGCGGCGGGCGGCGGCGCGATGGCATCGGCGTTCGGCAAGCGACTCGCCAGCCGCCTCGTTTCGACGTAAACGATCAGGGGCGCGCGCACGCGCCGTCGCCGCCGCTTCTTCACGGCCGTCGCACGACGCAGCGAAAGCCGAGGTGGCACGTCGACGTGTCGATCGCCTGCGGCATGCGCGCGGCCGGCCGGTAGCGCCGGCAGTAGTTGGGCGCGCACAGGAACGAGCCGCCCTTCATCACCTTGCGCGGGATCGGCAGCTGGACGCACGGATCGAAGCTGCGCTCGCGCGCCGCGAGATCGCTGCCGCTGCAGCAGATCGACATCTCCCGCTTCTCCTCGTGGCGGGGCGCATACCAGTCGGTGGTCCACTCCCAGACGTTGCCGATCATGTCGTAGAGACCCCAGCCGTTGGCGGGGAACGATCCCACCGGCGACGTGCCCTCGTACCCGTCACTGCGCAGGTTCTCGAACGGAAATTCGCCCTGCCAGTAGTTCGCCATCGACCTGCCGTCGGGCTCCAGCTCCTCGCCCCAGGCGTATTCGGCGCCTTCCAGGCCGCCGCGCGCCGCGAACTCCCACTCGGCCTCGGTCGGAAGCTGCTTGCCTGCCCACTTCGCGAACGCGGTCGCGTCGTCGAAACCGACGTGCACCGCCGGGTGATCGTCTAGCCCTTCGATGGAGCTCTCCGGGCCGCGCGGGTGGCGCCAGTCGGCGCCCGGAACGTACGCCCACCAGTTGAAGTGGTTCCGTAGGTCGACGCGCGTCGTGGGTTTGACGAACACGACCGACGCCGGAACCAGCAGCGCCGGGTCGGCGCCCGGGTACTGAGCGGCGTCAGGCGCGATCTGCGCCTGCGTGACGTACCCGGTCTCGTCGACAAACTTGCGGAAGAGCGCGTTCGTCACCGGCCAGCGATCGATCCAGAAGCCGTCGACAGTCTCCTGGTGCTGAGGCGCCTCCTCGCGGTAGTGCCGATCCGAGCCCATCGTGAAGCTGCCTCCCGCGATCCATTCCATATCCAGCCGCTGCGCCCGCGCTTCGGCGGAGCTCGGCGCCACCTTGTGAACCGACATCTCAGGATCTCCCGCGGCTCAACGATGGCGTCGGTAAGCGCCGGCTCAAGTGCGCCCGCGCGGTTTAGGTCGTCCCCTTACGCTGGCAACACCGTGCGCCGGCCGCGCGCGGATTTGCGCGAACGGCCTACAGTCTGCGCGTCGGGCGGTTGTCATCTTGGAGCCAGTCCGGAGGTGCAGATGAGAAGGCTACGCACGGCGGTCTCGGCTGCGGTGATGTCGTTGATGGCGGCGGCGCCGTCATCGCTCGCGAAATCAGCGCCGGCGAAACCGGCCATCGAGCCCGAGGCCGTCACGGCGTTGCACAACATGGGCCAGTTTCTGCGTAATCAGCAGAACTTCTCCGTTCAGGCGCGGTGGACGACCGACGACGTGCTGCCGTCAGGACAGAAGGTCCAGTACGGGGGATCGGTCGACCTCAAGGTGCGGCGACCGGACCGGCTGCGAATGGACATCACCGGCGACCGCCGCAACGAGCACATCTATTACGACGGAAAGACGTTCACGGTGTTCAGCGACCGCGTCGGCTACTACGCGGCGTTCGCCGCACCCGGAACGCTGGCCGAGCTGAAGACCGTCCTCGAAAAAGAGTACGCCTTCGACCTGCCGCTCGCCGACCTGTTCTACTGGGGCACCGAGCGCGACGAAACCGACGCCATCCAGCGAGCGACGCGCATCGGCACCGCCAACATCGACGGGTTCGTCTGCGACCACTTCGCGTTCCGGCAGAAGGACGTCGACTGGGAGCTGTGGATCGAACAGGGCGGACGGCCGCTGCCGCGCAAGTACGTCATCACCACGACGTCCGACAAGTCGAAGCCCCAGCACACCATGGTGCTGAACTGGGACCTCCAGGCGAAGTACGACGATCAGCTGTTCACGTTCACGCCGCCGCCGACGGCGCATCAGATCGATTTCGACACCAAGGCGCACGCGCGCAAGGGAGGGGCAACGCCATGACCCGAACGACGACCAGAACGACAGGACGAGGTCTCATGTCGCGGCTCGCGACGTTGTTTTCTTTCGTGGCGGCCTTCCTGGGCGGCGGCGTCGCACAGGCGGTCGTCGTCCGGACCGCCGTCGCCTATCGCCCCGTCAGGCCGGTTGCGCGCGCCGCGGTCGGGACCTCGGCCGTGGTCGGGACCGCCGTCGTCGTCGGCAGCATGGTGAGCACGCTGCCCCCGCAGTGCTCGCAGGTGATCGTGGGCAACGTCGCTTATCAGCAATGCGGACCCACCTGGTATCAGCCGCAGTACGCGGGCTCGCAGGTGACTTACGTCGTCGTCAATCCGCCGCGCTGAACCAAACCGAAGAGGGAGGGAGGCAATCATGGAGAATCAGGGCCAGGAATCCAGCTTGTCGGGGAGACGCTGGGAGGCGGACGCGCCGGCGCTCGCGGGGATCAGCGGGCGCGTCCGGCTGACCGTCGGCACCAAATCGCACGGCGTGCTGGTGATCGATGACGGTCACGTGACGATCACCGACGACGAAAGTCCCGTCGACGTCACGGTCTCGTGCGCGACGCGCGTCGATCTGGTGCGGCTGCTGCGGGGCGAGGTGAACCTGGTCGTCGCGGCGCTGCGGGGAATCATTCGCCAGCGCGGCGATCGGGCGTTCGGCGCGAAGGTCATGCTCGGTCTGCGCGCGGGATCGCCGTTCGTTCACACCCCGTTCGATGGAAAGGATGCGTGAGCCATGTCGCTGAACACTGTCAGCATCCTGGACGGCAACATGTTCGTCGTCAGCGATCGTTGCGGTGACATCGACGTTACGCCGGTCGAAAACTACGGTCTGTTCCTCGACGATATGCGGTTTCTCTTCCG
>DATMZL010001685.1:0-2738 GCA_035607075.1 Polyangia bacterium | reverse complement strand
TTGGGCACAGTTCCGTGAGCGGATCAGGCGGGCCGACGCAGTCCTCTTCGTCACGCCGGAATACAACCGATCGATCCCGGGCGGCCTGAAGAACGCCATCGACGTCGATTCACGGCCCTACGGCAAGAGCGCCTGGAACGGCAAGCCTGGCGCCGTCGTCAGCGCGTCATCCGGCGCCATCGGCGGCTTCGGAGCGAATCATCACCTGCGGCAGGCGCTCGTGTTCTTCAACGTTCCAGCGATGGCGCAGCCTGAGGTGTATCTCAGCGGTGCCGACAAGCTATTCAACGCCGACGGCAAGCTCGCGAATGACGGGACGCGCGAGTTTCTGCGGGGATTCATGGGCGCGTTCGAGACGTGGATCGCTGCGAACAGCAGCGAAAAGCTTGCGCGGACAACGACCGAATAAGTCGCCCGGCGATGCGCAGGAAGCAGTGGTTCATGACAAGGCGCATGGGCGGGCTCATCTCCGTCGCGGTCGCGGCGATGAACGCATCGGCATGTTCCCCGTCGGCCCGCGCCAAGAGCGCGCAGGAGCGGGGTGACACCCTTAGTACGTCGATGGTGCCCGCCGCGATGGCGCGCATCGGCACGGTCGACGAGCGCTACCAGTCCTTCAATCTCGAGATGGTCGAGGTGACAGGAGGCAGGTTCTGGAAGCCTTATCGGGAGATCGACGCGAAAGGCACGGCGCGCCCGTCTGCGAAGGCCGCTGGTGACGTGCCCGCTGGGATGGACCCATCCCTGTACGAGTACCGGCCGCCGATTGATCTGACGAATCCGCGCCTCCGAGCGTTGGCGGCGGCGCTCGGCCCCGCTTATGTGCGCGTCAGCGGCACTTGGGCCAATACCACTTACTTCCACGATTCGGATTCGGCGCCGCCCTCGACGCCACCCAAAGGGTTCGGGGCAGTTCTGACTCGGCAGCAGTGGAAAGGCGTGATCGACTTCGCCCGCACGGTCGACATGAAGATCGTCACGTCCTTCGCGACAGGGATCGGCACGCGTGACGCGCGAGATGTCTGGACGCCGAAAGAAGCGCAGAAGCTTCTGTCGTTCACGAAATCGATCGGCGGCAACATCGCCGCCGCCGAATTCATGAACGAGCCGACGTACGCGCAGATGGGAGGCGCGCCGAAAGGCTACGACGCCGCGGCCTACGCGCGAGATGTCGCCGTCTTCCGACCGTTCATGAAGAAGGCCATGCCCGACACGGTGATCCTCGGTCCCGGCGGCGTCGGAGAAGGAATCCCGCAGATGCGGATCGGCCTCGCCGGCGACAGCCTCGGCTCGGAAGATCTCCTCGAGGCTACCGGTCCGGCATTCGACGCGTTCTCGTACCATTCGTACGGCGCCACTTCTCGCCGCTGCGCTGTGCTTGGGCCTTCATCGCAGGTGACGAAGGACGAGGCGCTGTCAGAGGAATACCTCTCTCGCGCCAGCCGCATCCAGGCGTTCTACACCGCGCTCCGCGATAGATACGAACCGGGCAAGCCGATCTGGCTCACGGAGACCGCCGACGCCGCTTGCGGCGGCAACCCGTGGGCATCGACCTTCCTGGACAGCTTCCGCTATCTCGACCAGCTCGGGCGATTGGCGGCCGCGGGCGTCCACGTCCACATGCACAACACCCTCGCAGCAAGCGACTACGGCCTGCTGGACGGAGATACGTTCGAGCCGCGGCCCAATTACTGGGCAGCGCTGCTATGGCGGAGGCTGATGGGCGCCGTGGTGCTCGACACCGGTCAGGCGCCGGCGGCCAACCTGCACCTCTACGCGCACTGTCTTCGGGCGGTACCCGGCGGCGTCGCCCTGCTCGCGGTCAACTTGGACCGCACCACACCGCGATCGTTACACGTTTCTGCGACCTCGCAGCGCTACACGCTGAGCGCGCGGAGTCTGACCGAGAAGCGCGTGCAGCTGAATGGAAGCGATCTCGCGTCGGGCGCGCACGGCGAGCTGCCCCCGCTGGCCGGCACGACGGTAAAGCCCGGGCCGGTCAATGTGGCGCCAACGACCATCACGTTCTTTGCGATTCCGGAGGCCCACAACGAGGCCTGCCGATGACATCTTCGCCCGAAAATCCCGCGCCGTTTCAGGGCAACGACAGGTTGCTCTTCGGCATCATCCTGGGCGTCCTGACGTTTTGGCTCTTCGCGCAGACCACGCTGAACATCGGGCCCGACATGAGCGCCGACCTTGGCGTCGATGCCAGCATCATGAACATCGCCGTCGCGGCGACAGCCCTTTTCTCGGGCATCTTCATCGTGCTCATCGGCGGGCTCGCGGATCGCCTGGGGCGCGTGCGAACCGTACGGGCCGGGTTCTATCTGAGCATCGCGGGCTCGCTCCTCGTGGGGCTCGCGCCGGGCGGCCGGCTCGCTTCGGCGTTTCTGCTCGCGGGGCGCGCGCTTCAGGGTCTCTCGGGCGCCTGCATCATGCCTGCAAGCCTCGCCCTGGTGAAAGCATACTGGCAGGGCGCCGCTCGCGAGCGAGCCGTGAGCCTCTGGTCCATCGGCTCGTGGGGCGGGTCCGGCTTCTGCTCGCTCTTTGGCGGGCTGGTCGCGCACAACCTCGGCTGGCGTTACATCTTCTTCGCGTCCGTTGCCGTGGCGCTGATCGGGTTGTTGCTGATACGCGGTACGCCCGAGAGTCGGGTCGAGAGTCACGGCCGTTACAAGTTCGACCTTGCAGGTGTCGCCACCTTCACCGTCGCGATGGTCGCCCTTCAGGTCGTC
>DATMZL010001327.1:0-6218 GCA_035607075.1 Polyangia bacterium | reverse complement strand
CGGGTCGCGCAGCGGCGCTCGCGATGGGGACCCGGAGGCTCACGAGGATCACGGCGTGCGCTTTCATGCGGTCCGAGAGGTTAAGATGTCCGCCCCAACAAAGGGAGGGTGTCATGAAGACGTTGAAGATCATGCTCGGGGTGGTGCTGGTGGCGGGGGTGGGCGCTTGCGCGACCAACACGGGGAAGGGTGCGCTCATCGGCGGAGGCGTCGGCGCGGGCGTCGGGGCCGGCGTCGGCGCGCTGGCGGGCGGCGGCAAGGGCGCCCTGGTCGGCGGCGCGGTCGGAGCTGGCGTCGGGGCCGGAGCGGGCGCGCTGATCGGCAACTACATGGACAAGCAGGAGGCCGAGCTCAAGAAGGTGAAAGGCGCTGACGTCCAGCGGCAAGGGGACAAGCTGGTCGTCCGCTTCAACTCGGCGATCCTGTTCGACACCAGCAAGGCGAAGTTGAAGCCCGCGTCGGAGAAGGATCTGTCCGAGTTCGCCAACGTGCTGAAGCAGTACCAGGAGACGAACCTCGTCGTCGAGGGTCACACCGACAACAAGGGCAAGAAGGCGAAGAACAAGAAGCTGTCCGAGGCGCGCGGAATCGGTGATCGGTTTCCTCGACAGCCAGGGCGTCGTGCGCGCCCGCATGACCGCCGTCGGCTTCGCCGACGATCGGCCCGTCGGTGACAACAAGACCGAAGAGGGACGCCAGGCCAACCGCCGCGTCGAGATTCAGATCACCGCTAACGAGAAGATGCAGCAACAGCAGGCAGCGGGCGCGCCTCCCGCGACGCAGGCCGCGGCAGCGCCGCCGCCTGGCGCGCGTCCCTGAGCGTATCGATTCAGGCGGTCGACCCGAAGATCCCGGCGCCGACCTCCTGCCACTTCCCGTTCGCCTGAAGCGAGAGGGTGAAATCGCCGTACCACTCGCCTGCCTCTTCCTGGTGATGCACCACGATCTCCGGCCGGCCGTCGGCGTTCATATCGGTGATCACGAGCGGCTTGTAGCCCTCGTCCTGGGAACGCATCTTCTCCGGCTCCTGCTCGTACGCGATCTCCCAGCGTCCCGCCTTCGACGTCAAAACGATGAGAGACGGCCCGCCGACGACCGCGTAGCGCTCGCCCGTCGCAGACCACTCGAAGAACAAGACCCGCTTCGCGAACGGCACGTGCAGCGCGGGGTTCACATTCTTGATCGCGCGCTGATGATCGCGCGCGACGCTCTCGAGAGCCGACATCGCGTCCGCGCCGGGCTGCCATGACTCGACCCGAGGCGCCCGGTACGTCGCGCGCGCATCGACGAAGACGCCGGCCCCCTTGCGCCCGTTCACGCGTCGCACCTCCAGTTCGTCGCACCTGCTGACCTCGTAGTATTCGCGGCGCTTGATGGTCACGTCGCCGGCGATCCGACCGAACACGTCCAGCTCGCGCCACCGCGAGCCGACCGGCCCCCACGATCGACAAGCGCGATCGCCGGGCGCTTTCAAGATGCCTCCCCGCGCGACGGCGAGCGGCCCGATCGGATTCGACCCGAGGTACCGCACGCCCGCCTGCGCGTCGGGCGCGGCCCGCACGGGTACCGCCGCGATGAAGACGACAAGACCGGCGGCAGCAAAGCCTCGCGCCATGGAACCAGCAGTGTAACGCACGCGTTACATCTCAGAACCTGGATTGCGGACGGCGCGCGCAGTTGCTAGAGGGCACTCGCTCGATCAGCCAGGAGGGACACATGGACAAGGTGGTGCATTTCGAGATCCCGTTCGACGACAAGAAGCGCGCGATGAAGTTCTACGCCGACGCGTTTGACTGGAAGCTCACGGACATGGAGGAGATGAGCTACGTCATGGCGGAGACGGTGGCCGTCAACGAGAAGCGGCGGCCGACAGAGCCGGGCGCGATCAACGGCGGTCTGTTTCAGCGGCCGAAAGAAGCGCCCCACACGGTCGTGTACGTGGGCGTGGCTTCGGTGGAGCAATCGCTCAAGAAGGCCCAGGCCGCCGGCGGCAAGGTCGTGACGCCGCGAACGCCGATCCCCGGCATGGGCGCGTACGCGCGCGTGGCCGACACGGAGGGCAACGTCGTCGGCTTGTTCGAGACCGCGTCCTAAGGCGTCACGCCCCGCAGCGTCGCGATCCTTTCGATCGCGGCGCGAACGTCGTCTCGCCCGCTACCAGCTTATGGCGAGATCGGCGGCCTGGGCGACGGCGTCAGGTCGCCGCGCAGCAGCGCGGTCGCGGCGCCCCCGAGGCGCAGGTAGAAGTCGGACGAAAGCGCGCTTCCGTCGGCGTCGAGCGGAAGCAGCGCGGCGCCGGACGGAAGCGCGGCGCCGGTCGGCGCGAGCTTGAACATCGCCGTGCCCTCGTCGACCTCGTCGAACATGGCGGTCTTCAGCATCGTCGCGCCCGCGTCGACGGCGTTCCAGACCTGGCGCCAGTAGAACGCGCCCGCGCGGCGCGGAACCTGGTTCGACGCGCCGCCGTGCAGGTTGTGCCAGGAGAAGCCCGGGAACACGACCGGCATGTATCGCTTGCCCGCCGCACTGACCGCCTCGAGATCGGCGGCGAGCGACGTCGCGCGGTACGCGTCCGCGCCGGCGTCGTCGCGAAAGCGCCCCACCGTCCACGGCGACAGCACGTCGAACGAGCGGTACACGGACGCCCAGGCCGGGTCCGTCTTCGAGTCACGGTCCAGCGTGCGCCAGTGCGTGGGGACGCCGCCGACAAGTGTCACGCGGTACTGCGGATCGGCGCTGCTCGTGAACCAGTCGATCAGCGCCGCAGCGTCGGCGGCCGTTCCGGGGCGGTCGCGGAACCCGAGGCCCCACAGGTAAAGCACCGGCTTGCCGCCGTCCTTGAGATAGCGCGGGCTCGCCGTGACCTTCAGTGTGTCGACCAGGTACTTCCAGTCTGCCTGCAGCTGCGTCACCAGGTGTGCGTCGTCGGCGCCCGTGACGTCGTATTCGATCGCGAACACGCGGCCCTCGGCCTCGGCGCCCGCCTGCACGTTTCGCGTCACCTGGTCGCGCGCCTCGAAGAAGCGCGGGTCCTGCACCTCCGACAGGAATCGCTGGAGGGCGACGCCGTCGATGCCGGCCTGCTTCATCCACGCGAAGTGACGCGCGACGGTCTTCGCGTTGTACGCGGAGTAGAGGCGCGCGACCGATCCGTCCGGGTACGCGAGGTCGGTCGCCAGCAGCTCGTCGGTGCCGAGTTCGGACGTGTCGGGCCACAGATCGATCGTGAGGTTCGCGGCGGTGGGTGCGCCGTCGCGGAACCAGTGCACCCATCCGTTCACCGCCGAGCCGTCGCCGGCGCCGAGGAACCAGCCCTGATATCCGAACAGCATCTTGTGCTCGAGCGTCGTCGCGTCGACGCTCGTCGCCGTCGCGTCGACGCCCGTCGGTGACGGCTGCGCTTTTTCGGCCGCGCAGCCAACGGCACCGACGGCGGCGAGGAGCAGCGCGGCCGCGCGGATCGAACGGGGCATTCCCCGATCTACGAAGGCCCGGCGAGATCGGACCGGTCACGCGAAGCTCGACACTGCAGCTCGACGCTCCAGACGTTCGTGCTCGCGTCGAGCGGCGACCGAACGTTGCGACCACCTCTAGCGGCACCGCCAGCCCGATGTGCGCCGGCGCTGGCCTCTGGCGAATTCGGCTTTGAGGTATCGTGCTGTCCTCGCTCGGAGGCGCCCATGTCGGAGATTCCGCTCACGGCCAGCCAGATCGTGGTCCGGGTTTGCCTGTTCCTCGTCGCGGCGATCGCCATGGTGGGCGGATCGCTGCAAATGTTCCTTGGACAGCCGGACACGTCACCGCGTCTGGACAACGTGCACCGCTTCATGGCGGGCGTGTACCTGTCGACCGGTTTCATCTCCTTGTGGGCCGCGGTCACGATCCGCCAGCAGGGGACGCTGATCTACCTGCTGGCGCTCGGCGTGCTGCTCGCGGGCTCCGGGCGCCTGGTCTCGATCGCCAAGGTGGGTCTACCAAAGCCCGCCGGTGTCTGGCTCGGATATCTCATCCCCGAACTGCTGATCCCGTTCGTGATGGCCGGCGCCCACTACGCGGGCCGCTGATGTCGACGCCGCCTTACCTCGAGATCCGCGCCGACTACGACGAGCGAACGATCGTCGTCTATCAGGCCTACCGTCCTGAGATCGCCGAGGCCGCGGTCGCGGCGCAGCTGTTCGTTCCGCCCTTCTCCCTCGGCCGCATGACGTGGATCAAACCGTCCTTCCTCTGGATGATGGAGCGGTGCGGGTGGGCGACCAAGCCCGGACAGGAGCACGTCCTCGCCGTTCGAATCACGCGCGTCGGCTGGGAGGAAGCGCTCGCCAGCGCGCGCCTTTCGGAGAAAGGCGCCAGCGGCGCACCCGTCGTCGTGCAGTGGGATCCGGAACGAAGCGTCCGGGGCGGCAAGCTCGCCCACCGCTCGATCCAGGTCGGCCTCGGACGTCGGATCGTCCAGCGGTACGTCGACGACTGGACCGTCGAGATTCGCGACCTGACCCCGCTCGTCGGCCGGCTGCGCCGATTCCGCGAGGAACGTGAGTGGTCGCGCGTGACACCGTTATTGCCGCCCGAGCGCCCCTACCCCGTCCCGCCGCCGAGCCGGCAGCGGCTTGGCATGCCGGAAGAGACCTGAAGCACGCTCAGTGATCCCGTCGCTTGAGCATCGTTATCTCGTTGCCGACGGTGTTGTGGCGGACTTCGTCCATGAAGGTGCGGATCAAGAACAAGCCGCGGCCCGTGCGGCGTTCGAGGTTGGATGGATCGGTCGGATCCGGCAGCATGGTCGGGTCGAAGCCCGGGCCTTCGTCCCGGATCACGTAAGTGACGTCGTTGCGGGTCTCGCGCGCGATCACGTGGACGTGCCGCCCGGCGAAAGCGCCGTCCGACCGGCGTTGCTCGGCCAGCCGTTCGAACGCGGCCTCGTCCTCCTCACGCAGCTCCGACGTCAGCTCCAGGTTGCCGTGGTAGACGGCGTTGACAACGGCCTCGCGCAGCGCGACCGCGATCCGCATCCACCCGGTGCGGTCGCAGAGCTGCATGCGCGTAACGCCGACTTCCAGCTGCTCGAGGAGCGCCGGAATGGCGCGCAGGTCGTTGTCGATCTCGTAGCGCGCCTCCGTCTGGACCAGGCAGCGCAAGAACTGCTGCTGGCCGCGGTCTGCGTGCGAGATCTCGAGGACGCTCTTGACGGTGGCGACCAGCTCCTTGGCCAGCTTGCGCTTGGCGACGTAGTTGGTCGCTCCCTTGCGCAGGGCCTGGATGGCGGTCTCCTCGCTGCCGTGCGCGGTCATCAGGATCACGGGCAGCCCGGGGTGGTCGCGACGGATGGTCTCGACCAGCTCGAGGCCGTCCATCTCGGGCATGTGCAGATCGCTGATGACGATGTCCGGCTTCTCCGCCGCGATCATCGCGAGCGCCTCGCGCCCATTCGACGCGTGCGTCGCCACGAGACCGACGCCCTTCTTGAGCAGGCCCTCGGCGCGCGCGCGGTCCACCGCCGAATCGTCGACCACCAGGACGACGGCCATCAGGGCGGCTTCCCGGCGTAGACCGCCAGCTGCGGCAGCACCTGCGCGATCTCACGGTCGAGCGTCGCGTAGGCATCGGGCGCGCCGCCCAGCTCGCCGCGCCGGCCCATGCGTTCCAGCAACATCGCCGCGTCGTACGCGCGCGCGGCCCCACAGCTGTCGACCGCCCCCTTGATCGTGTGCGCGAGGCGGTGCACCTCGGAGGCGTCTCGCCGCCCGAGCGCAATGCCGAGATCGCGCATCCAAACGGGCGCGTGTTCGAGGAACACGCCGATGAGCTCCTTGAGGAGCTCGCGGTCCCCACCGGTGCTCTCGAGCGCCGCGGCCTCGGCGAACGGGACCGCCGGATCGCTCGCCGGTGCCGCGATCACCGGCGCGGGCGCGGTCACCGGCGCAGGCGCGGACGCACGCGCCGCCCCCAGTCGCTCGGCAGCCGGCCGCGACGGAGCCTCGGCGGTGGGCGCCAGCCGATCAATCGTATCGAACAGATCTTGAAAGCGGATCGGCTTCGAGACGTAGCCGTCGAAGCCCGCCTGCAGGCACCGCTCGCGGTCGCCGCGCATCGCGTGGGCGGTCAGCGCGACGAGCGGCAGGTGCTTGCGCGTGGTCCGCTCGCGCTCGCGGACGACGGCCGCCACCTCGAATCCGTCCATCTCGGGCATCTGAATGTCCATCAGCACCATGTCATAG
>DATMZL010000996.1:0-3603 GCA_035607075.1 Polyangia bacterium | reverse complement strand
GCTTCTGATATGGGTTGAAGCGGCCCGCCGACAGCGGCCGCGCGAAGATCAGGCCGCCGGCGAAAGCGGCGACCACGAGCAGCGACGTGCGAGCCAGGCGAGCTTTGCGCGAAATCGGCGGCATCGATTCACCTCGAGTGGGGCCTCAGTTTCGCACAATCCGATCTCCGATCCTCTCGCCCCGCGAAGCGGGGAGGGGTAGGGAGAGGGGCCGACCTCAACGGCGCGCACGTCGAGAACGATCTCAGCCGGGCACGCGCGAGCTCCCCACGCATCTGAAGAAAGGCCACAGCGCGTAAAAATCGACCGCCATGACTATACATGACTGGTCACGCGGTGCAATGTAGTTGCTTTTAATCACAGCGGGTGGATAATCACGGGTCCGCGCCTCTGTCCCGCGCAACCATTTAGCTTCTTTGCTGCCGTCCACAGCCTTTCAACCGGTTTCCCACCCAGTTATCCACAATATGTTGTGGGTGCCGCGTCGGCTGACTCAATATCTTGTGTTTCTGGCGCGGCTAGTTTAAAAGGCTGCAGGCGCCGCTTCGGCGCCAAGGTTTCACACGGGGAGGGCCGCACATGCTCGAGAAGACCGACGCCAAGAGAAGCCGAACTGGCCGGGCCAATGGAACTTTGTCGTCGAAACCGACGACAAACACGACTCCGGGCAAGGCGACAGGCGCCGGCAAAGCCCCGGCCGTCGCGCCCTTTGGCATGAAACTGCAGCGCTATTTCACGGCGCCCGGCGACGACGGCTTCGCGAACGTCGAGTGGGAGCTGCGGACCGCGGCCATCACCGGCGAGAACGGCAAGATGGTCTTCGAGCAGAAGGACGTCGAGGTACCGAAGAGCTGGACGCAGACCGCGACGAATGTGGTCGTCCAGAAATACTTCCGCGGCGTGATGGGCACGCCCGAGCGCGAGCGCTCGGTGCGGCAGCTGATCTCGCGCGTCGCCGACACGATCACGAACTGGGGCAAGAAAGACGGCTACTTCGCGGACGACGAATCGGCGCGCGTGTTCAACGCCGAGCTGAAGCACCTCCTCGTGCAGCAGAAGATGTCGTTCAACTCCCCGGTCTGGTTCAACGTCGGCATCGAGGCGGAGCCGCAGTGCTCGGCCTGCTTCATCAACAGCGTCGAGGACACGATGGGCTCGATCCTGGGTCTCGCGAAGACCGAGGGCATGCTGTTCAAGTACGGCTCGGGCACGGGCACGAACCTGTCGCCGATCCGATCGTCGAAGGAGCTGCTGAACGGCGGCGGCACCGCGAGCGGCCCGGTCAGCTTCATGCGCGGCTTCGACGCGTTCGCGGGCGTCATCAAGTCGGGCGGCAAGACCCGGCGCGCGGCGAAGATGGTCATCCTGAACGTCGACCACCCCGACGTCGATGAATTCATCTGGTGCAAGTCGAAGGAAGAGAAGAAGGCGTGGACGCTGATCGACGCCGGCTATGACGGGTCATTCGACGGCGAGGCGTACAAGTCCGTCTTCTTCCAGAACTCGAACAACTCGGTGCGCGTCACCGACGACTTCATGGAGGCGGTGCAGAAGGACCGCGAGTGGGTGCTGCGCTCGCCCCGCGACGGCAAGCCGGTCGAGACGGTGAAGGCGCGCGACTTGTGGCGGGACATCGCGACGGCGGCCTGGGAGTGCGGCGACCCCGGCCTGCAGTACGACACGACCGTCAACGCGTGGCACACGTCGTCGGGCACGGCGCGCATCAACGCGTCCAACCCGTGCAGCGAGTACATGTACCTCGACGATTCGGCCTGCAACCTGGCGTCGCTGAACCTGCGCAAGTTCGTCGCCGCCGAAGGCAGCCCCAACGCCGGTGAGTTCGACGTCGAGTCGTTCCGCCAGGCGGTCGCGACGACGATCATCGGCCAGGAGATCATCGTCGGCAACGCGAAGTATCCGACCGAGAAGATCGCGGCGAACTCGCACCGCTTCCGGCCGCTGGGCCTCGGCTATGCCAACCTGGGCGCGCTGCTGATGTCGCGCGGCCTGCCCTACGACAGCGCGCCGGCGCGCGCCTACGCGGGCGCGATCACGTCGCTCATGACCGGCTGGGCGTACCGCACCAGCGCGGTGATCGCGCGCGACGTGACCGGGCCGTTCGACGGCTACGCCGAGAACCGCGAGCCGTTCATCGGCGTCATGCAGAAGCATCGGCGCGCCGTCGACAAGATCGAGTCCGCGCAGGTGCCGGCGAACATGATCGACGCCGCGCGCGACGCCTGGGATCAGACGCTGGCGATCGGGAAAGAGTTCGGCTACCGCAACGGCCAGGCGACGGTGCTGGCGCCGACGGGAACGATCGGCTTCATGATGGACTGCGATACGACCGGCATCGAACCGGACATCGCGCTCAGCAAGTACAAGCGCTTGGTTGGCGGCGGGATGATCAAGATCGTCAACAACACGATCACCGAGGCGCTCGCGAAGCTGGGCTACGACGAGGCGCAGACGAAGGCGATCGTCGAGTACATCGACGTCGAGGAGACGATCGAGGGCGCGCCCGGGCTGAAGCCGGAGCACCTGCCGGTGTTCGACTGCGCGTTCCGCGCGGCGAACGGCACGCGGTCGATCCATTTCCAGGGACACATTCGGATGATGGCGGCGGCGCAGCCGTTCATCTCGGGCGCGATCTCGAAGACGGTCAACCTGCCGGCCGATTCGACGATCGAGGACGTGCAGGACGCCTACATGGAGTCGTGGAAGCAGGGGCTGAAGGCGGTCGCGATCTACCGCGACGGCTGCAAGCGGACGCAGCCGCTGTCGACGAGCAAGACCGACCCGGGGCTCGGTAAAGCCGCGGCGGTGACGGAGGCGCCGATCAGCGGACCGCCGGCGGCGGTGCGCAAGAAGCTGCCAGACGAGCGGCAGTCGCTGACGCACAAGTTCTCGATCGCGGGCCACGAGGGTTACATCCACATCGGCCTCTACGAGACCGGCGAGCCGGGCGAGATCTTCGTGAAGATGGCCAAGGAGGGCTCGACGATCTCGGGCCTGATGGACAGCTTCGCGACGGCGATCTCGCTGGCCCTGCAGCACGGCGTGCCGGTGCGCCTGCTGTGCGACAAGTTCTCGCGCACGCGCTTCGAGCCTTACGGCTTCACGGAGAACCCGGACATCCCGCGGGCGAGCTCGATCATGGACTACCTGTTCCGCTACCTCGCGTCGAAGTTCGTGAAGCAGGACGCGCCCGCCGTCGAGGCCGCGCCCGCCGAAGCCGCACCGGCGCCGGCGACCGCGGAGATCGAGCGCGTCGCCGAGGTGGTCGCCGCCGCCCAGAAGATCGAGGTCGTCGAGGACCGGCGCGCCGTTCCCCGGAACGGCCACAGCAACGGCCACAAGAACGGCAACACCAGCGCCACCGGCAACGGCAACTACAGCTTCATCGCCCGCACCGACGCGCCGACCTGCCCCGAATGCGGATCGATCATGATCCCCAACGGGTCTTGCCACAAGTGCGTCAACTGCGGCACGACCAGCGGCTGCTCGTAGTCTGATCTGATTCCTCTCCCCGCCCGGCGGGGAGAGGGTCAATCGGAGCAGCGGCGGCAAGAGCGGCGGAACGCTCTTGCCCGCGACGCAACC